>NZ_BAAAZH010000020.1:128317-185455 GCF_039536805.1 Nocardioides fonticola
TTCTGGAAGCCGGAGAAGGAGCGTCCGCCCGCGTAGAAGTCGGCCGCCCCGGAGGTGTTGCGGCTGGCCCGGACCGTGATCGCGACCGTCAGGCTGACGACGGCGAGGAACAGGACGGTGGTGAGCACCTGGTGGTCCATGTCAGTGCCCCCCCGCCTGACCGCCGCGCGCGGTGAACTGCGCGTCGAGCTCGCGCGCCAACGGATCGAGCCGGGCGGTGGAGTAGCGGCTGTAGAGCCAGGCGATGACGAACGTCGTCACGAACTGGAGCAGGCCGAAGAGGAGCGCCACGTTGATGTTCCCGAGCACCCGGTGGGTCATGAAGGTGCCGCCCCAGTTGGAGAGGACGACGTAGAGCAGGTACCAGGACAGGAAGCCGACGGTGGCCGGGAGGACGAAGCTGCGGTAGCGCCGCTTCAGCTCGGCGAACTCGGGACTGTCGTGCAGGTCGTCGTAGACGTCGCGGCCGGTGTCGGCCGCTCGGGTTCCGGTGGGTGGGGTCACGGGGGTCCTCCTTGCAGGATGTGAGCCCCGTCACCGTAGGAGTGACCCAGGTCACTGCGGCAGCACCTGGGAACCCCCCTTCGGCCAGCGTGGGCGGCCCGTCGCCGAACGGTCGTCGGCGTGCGACGAACGGTCGGACGGCGACCCGCACCCGAGGGCGTGCAGGTGCCCGGCCCTTCGAGGCTCGCTTCGCTCGCACCTCAGGGACCGGGAGGGCTCGCTTCGCTCGCACCTCAGGGACCGGGAGCTGCCGGTGGTCGAGGTGCGAGCGCCAGCGAGCCGCGAGACCCCCGCACCCGAGAGCGGACGGCGACGCGTCGCGGCCCGAGCCTCACCCCCGGTCGAGCTCGACGGCCTCCGGGGCGTGGAGTCGCACGAGGAACCGCGTGGTGTGGCGCGGCACGCGCCGCGGAGTCGCCCGGCTGATGCCCACCATCGTGGCCATCGCGAGCGGCACCGACCACGCGGCGGGCTGTTCGAGCAGCAGCCGCGCCCAGCCGCCCCAGGCGTCGTCGAGCCGGTCGCCGAGGTCGGTGGCGAGGGTGAGTCCCGCGGCGCCGGCCGAGCCGAGCCCGCCGACGACGAGCCCGGCCAGCGCGCCGACGTCCGTCAGCCGCGGCCACCAGATGCCGAGCAGCAGCAGCGGGCAGAACGTCGAGGCCGCCACCGCGAAGGCGAGGCCGACGGTGCGGGCCACGCCGACGTCGGCACCGGCCAACGCCGTCAGGCACGGGACGCCGACCGCGACGATCGCCGACAGCCGGAACGCCAGGACGCCGTCCAGGCGCCCTCGTTCGCGGTCGCGACCGACGAGGTCCTGGCTGAGCACGCCGGCCACCGCGACCGAGAGCCCGGAGGAGGTGGAGAGGAAGGCGGCGAACGCGCCGGCGACCACGAGCCCGGTGAGCAGGTCGGCGCCGAGGCCGTCGAGCATGAGGTGGGGGAGTTGCAGCACCAGGCCGTCGCTGCCGCCGGCGGCGAGGTCGGGGGCGTAGATGCGTCCGAGCGCGCCGTAGACCGGCGGCACGAGGTAGAACGCCGAGAGCAGACCGAGCACGGCGAGCGTCGTGCGCCGGGCGGCGCGGCCGTCGGGGTTGGTGTAGAAGCGCACGACCACGTGCGGCAGCCCCATCGTGCCGAGGAAGGTCGCCACGATCACCGAGTAGGTGACGTAGAGCCCCTGCCCGCCGCCCTCGGCCACGGGCCGCGACCACGACACGAGATCGGGGAAGGGGCCGCTGGTCTCCTGGGCGCCGGGGCGTCCGTCGCCCAGCCACACCAGGGCGAGGACGACGGCCGGCAGCAGCAGCGCGGTGAGCTTGAGCCAGTACTGGAAGGCCTGCACGAAGGTCACGCTGCGCATGCCGCCGGAGGTCACGTTGGCCAGCACGACGCCGCCGACGACGAGCGGCCCGACCCAGTACGGCGCCCCGACGGCGGCGCCGAGGGTGAGCCCCGCGCCCTGGAACTGCGGCAGCAGGTAGAGCCAGCCGATGACGACGACCAGCAGCGAGCACGCCGTCCGCACCGATCGCGAGCCGAGCCGGGCCTCGGCGAAGTCGGGCAGCGTGTAGGCGCCCGAGCGGCGCAGGGGCGCCGCGACCAACGCCAGGACGACGAGGAAGCCCGCCGTCCACCCGACGGGGTACCAGAGCATGTCGGCGCCGGAGACGAGCAGCAGCCCGGCGACGCCGAGGAAGGACGCCGCCGAGAGGTACTCCCCGCCGATCGCGGAGGCGTTGAGCCGCGGGTCGACGGTGCGGGAGGCGACGAAGAAGTCGCTGGTGGTGCGCGAGAGCCGCAGCCCCCATGTGCCGATGGCCAGGGTGGCGGCGGTGACGAGCACGATCGCCACCACGCCCGGCACGGGGCTTGCCGTCACCTCCCGACCTCGTCCATGAGTTCGGTGAAGGCGTCCTCGGTGCGTTCGGCGCGGCGCAGGTGCCGCCACCCGACGAGCAGGAGGTAGGGGTAGGCCAGGACGCCGAGCAGCCACCACGCCACCGGGACGCCGAGCACCACGTGGTCGGCGAGCGCGGGCCAGGCGAAGAACACCAGCGGCAGCAGGCCGAGGCCGCCGACGATCCACGCCAGCGTGCGCACGGCGATGGCGAGCTGGTCGCGCAGCAGCGATCCGAGGTAGAGCTCGCCCAGCGGCGTCTCCTGGTCGACCTCGCGGGCCCGGGCCAGCGGCGGACGACGGCGCGGCGGCCCGGTCACCCGGACCCGCTGGGGCGGCGTGCCGGCGCCGCTCACGTGCGCACCTTGAGCAGCAGGTCGCGCAGCTCGCGGGCGTGGCGCCGGCTGACGGCGAGCTCGACACCGGAGCCGGGCCCGCGCACCAGCACGCTGCACCGCCCGGCGTCGGTGCGCAGCTCCTCGACGTGGCCGAGCGAGACCAGGGTCGAGCGGTGGATGCGCACGAACCCGGCGGCCGCCCAGTCCTCGGCGAGCTGGGCGAGCGGGATGCGCACCAGGTAGGAGTCGCCGCCCACGTGCAGGCGCGCGTAGTCGCCCTGGGCCTCGACGTGGCTGATCGCCGAGCGGTCGACGAAGCGCATCACCCCGCCGCGTTCGACCGCGATCTGCGTGTCGCCGGCCAGTTCCGTGGCGGTGGCGGCCTCGGCAGGACGGCGGTCGGCGCCGCCCGCGGCGAGCGCACGGCGTACGGCTTGGGCCAGGCGCTCCTCGCGCACCGGCTTGAGCACGTAGTCGACGGCCTCGAGCTCGAAGGCCTCCACGGCATGCTGCTCGTGGGCGGTCACGAAGACGATCGGCGGCGGCTCCTTGAACCGTCCGAGCACGGCGGCGAGCTCCATGCCGTCCAGGCCGGGCATGGAGATGTCGAGGAACACCGCCGCGAACCGGCGGTCGTGCAGCAGGCGCAGCGCCTCGGTGGCCGAGTCGGCCGCGGTGGCCGAGGTGATGAGCTCGTCGCGCTCGAGCAGCCACACCATCTCGTCGCGGGCCGGTGCCTCGTCGTCGACGACGAGCACGTGGTGGCCCTCGGGCATCTGATCGGTCATGACACCCGCACCCCCGGAGCGAACTTCGGCACCCGCACGATCACCTTCGTGCCCGCGCCCGGTGCCGTCTCGACGACGAGCCCGTAGTCGTCGCCGTAGACCGCGCGCAGCCGGCCGTCGACGTTGGCCAGTCCGACGGATCGATGCGGCTCGGCGCCCTCGGCGTCCGTCGGATCGCCGGTCTCCCCGGCCAGCGCGCGGCGCACCCGGGCGGGGTCCTCGCCCGCGCCGTCGTCCTCGACCTCGATGAGGCAGTCGCGGCCCTGGTCGAGGGCGACGATGCGCACGTGGCCGCCGTCCTCGGCGGACTCCAGGCCGTGCCGGACGGCGTTCTCGACCAGCGGTTGCAGGCACAGGAACGGGACGGCGACCGGCAGCACCTCGGGCGCGACGTTGAGGGTGACGCGCAGCCGGTCGCCGAAGCGGGCCTGCTCGAGCAGCAGGTAGCGCTCCACCGAGCGCAGCTCCTCGGCCAGCGTCGTGAACTCGCCGTGCCGGCGGAAGGAGTAGCGGGTGAAGTCGGCGAACTCCAGCAGCAGCTCGCGCGCCCGGTCGGGGTCGGTGCGCACGAAGCTGGCGATCGCGCCGAGGGAGTTGTAGATGAAGTGCGGACTGATCTGCGCGCGCAACGCCCGCACCTCGGCCTCCATCAGGCGTGTGCGGCTGGCGTCGAGCTCGGCGAGGTCGAGCTGGCCCGACACCCAGCGCGCGACCTCCTCGGCGGCGCGCGCCTGCCCGGCGGTCGGGGAGGGCGCGAAGAGCTGGAGGGTGCCGACGATGCGCTCCTCGACCGTCAGCGGGACGGCGATCGCCGTGCGGACCGGGCAGCCCGCGACGTCGCAGTGCAGCAGGTCGCGGTCGGCGATGCGGGTGGTGCCGCGCTCGACGGTCTCCCGGGCCAGCCGTGCCGCCTGGTCGGCGTGATGGTGCCCGGCGCCGTCCCAGGCCAGCACCTCGGCGGTGTCGGTGAGCGCGAGTGCGGGGCCGGCGAGCAGCGCCCGCAGATGCCGGACGGCGCGCTCGGCGCTCTCGTGGCTGAGCCCGGCCCGCAGAGCCGGACTGGCGAGCGAGGCGGTGTGCAGCGTGCGGAAGGTGGCGCGGTCGGCCTCCGAGCCGAGCCGTGTGCGCCGCCATCCCATGACGCCCATCACACCAGAGACCGGGCGGTCGCCGCGGGAGATGCGGTCAGCGGAAGTCGATGAGCAGCATGCCGGTGTCGTCGTCGAGGGCGCGCGGAGCCTTGAAGAGCTCGTCGGCGATCGGCGGGTGCGAGCCGGTGTCGACGATCGGGTTCGCGCCGGCGTCGGGTGCGTGGTCGCCGACGGCGAGGGTCTCGGCCGGCTGGTCGACGACCTCGGCGCGGAAGCAGCGGGCGATGTAGGGCAGTTCCATGCCGTACATGCCGCGGCCGTAGTCGTCGTAGAACGCGACGACCTGCGCGAGCAGCGCGGCCCGGGTGTCGGGGTCGGCCAGGGCGACGTGCGAGCGGGAGACGACGAGGTCCTGCACGCTCTCGCGGTCGATGGTCTGCCAGAACCGGTGGGCGGAGGTCTCGACCTCGCCGTAGCGGCCGTTGGCCGTCAGCGGTGCCGACGGGTCGCGCAGCTGCTCGACCCGACCCAGCAGCCGGCCCAGCCGCTTGACCCACGGGATCCGCTCGTCGCGCTCGTACCAGACGACGGCGAGCCGTCCGCCCGGGCGCAGCACGCGGGCGATCTCCTCCAGCGCCGTCGGGTGGTCGAACCAGTGGAAGCTCTGCCCGCAGACGACGACGTCGACCGAGCGGTCGGCCACCGGCAGCCGCTCGGCGGCCGCGACGGTGGTGCGGACGCCGGGCAGCTCGGTCTCGAGCACCGCCAGCATGGCGGGATCGGGGTCGGTGGCGTGCACCTCGTGGCCCAGCTCGACCAGGCGAGCGGTCAGCTTGCCCGTGCCCGCGCCGAGCTCGAGGACCTGGGCCGGTCGATCGCCCACCAGCCACCGCACGGCGTCCTCGGGGTAGCCCGGGCGGCCGCGGTGGTACACCTCGGCGACCCGGCCGAAGGCGCGGGCGGGCTCGGGGTGGGAGGCGGCCTGAGGATCCATCGGGGTCACGCTAGTGGCTGCGCGGCGCTCAACCCGTGAGCGACGCCGGGACGCGCGGGAGGTGTCGCCGGCGCTCGCGTAGCCTTGCGCCGCGTGAGCGACGATCCGCTGTCCTGGCTGCTCCAGCTCGAGGGCGTGCCGAGCGCCTTCGCTGCCGCCCGCGACGGCATCGACGCCGTCCTGCGCGATCGGGGCCTGCGGCGCACCTCGCCGGAGACGACGGCCGAGTCGCTGCTGCGCGGCGCGCACGCCAGCGCCGTCCTGGAGGGGTCGGGGTCGACGCTGGCGCAGGTGCGCGAGGGTGAGGCGGACGCCGTCGCCGCCGACGCCGTCCGGCTCTCCACCGAACTGCTCGGCCTCGCGCCGCTGCTGGGGCGCGCGCCCCTGCAGGCGTTCGCGCGGCTGCACGCGGTGGCGGCCGCCGGCACCCTGCCCGCCGAGGAGCTCGGGCGTCCGCGCTCGGCCGATGCCGCCACCCGGCTGCGCGACCTCGCCGGTCTGCTGACCCGGCCCACCGCGGTGCCCGCGATGATGGTGGCCGCGGTGGTGCACGCCGAGCTGATGATCGTGGCTCCCTTCCCCTCCCACAACGGCGTCATCGCGCGCGCGGCCGAGCGCCTGGTGCTGGTGCAGCGCGGCGTCGACGAGAAGTCGCTGACCGTGCCCGAGGCCGGGCACCTGGCGCTGCGCGCGCAGTACGAGTCGAACCTGCGCGGCTTCCGCGAGGGCGGCGACGCCGGCGTGCACTCCTGGCTGCTCTACGCGGCCGAGGCGTTCGCGGCGGGCGCCGAGGCCTCGCCGCTGCGACGCGACGCGGTCTGACCTCCGGCGGTGCCGCTCCTGGGGCGGCCCCGGACATGCAGGTGGCGCCCCGATCGGACCGACCCGGGCGCCACCGCTGACACGTGACCGCCGGCTACCAGGCGTGCAACTCTCAACTGCTGCCCCGGGAGTGTCCCGGCTTCGATCAGCGCCCAGACATTGGGTGGAATGCCGCGTGGGTACCCCGGTCGCGTGTACGTCTGTGGAGTTGTGTGACCACCGTTGTACGCCTGTCGGAGGCCGGCGCACAAGGGGTCGTCGGCGTGTCGTCGCCGTCCTGTTCGCGGCGCGTCAGGACGCCGCGGAGCGCCGTCGGGCGTTGGCCCACACGATGCCGCCGACCGCCACGACCCCGCCGACCGCGAGCACCGCGAGGGTGGGGCGGGTGGCCGGCATGATGCGGCCGCGCAGCTCGACCGGCTTGTCGAAGACCAGCACCGGCCAGCCCTTCGCCGCCGCGACCCGACGCAGCTCGCGGTCGGGGTTGACGGCGTGCGGATGGCCGACGGCCTCGAGCAGCGGCACGTCGGTGATGGAGTCGGAGTAGGCGTAGCTGGCGGCGAGGTCGTAGCCGCGTTCGGCCGCCAGGCGCCGGGCCGCGTTGGCCTTCTCCTCGGCGTAGGCGTAGTAGGCGATGCCGCCGGTGTAGCGGCCGTCCTCCTCCTCCAGCCGGGTCGCCACCACCAGGTCGGCGCCGAGCAGGCGGCCGATCGGCTCGACCACCTCGGTGCCCGAGGTGGAGACGATGACGACGTCGCGACCTGCGGCGTGGTGCTCCTCGATGAGGCTCACCGCCTCGTCGTAGACGAGCGGATCGACCACGGTGTGGAGGGTCTCGGCCACGATCTCGCGCACGGTCGCGACGTCCCATCCGGCGACCAACTGCGACATGAAGTGCCGCATCTTCTCCATCTGGTCGTGGTCGGCGCCGCCCACGAGATAGACGAACTGGGCGTACGCCGAGCGCAGCACCGCACGACGCGAGATGAGGCCGCCGGCCTGGAAGGGCTTGCTGAACGCCAGGGCGCTGGACTTCGCGATGATCGTCTTGTCCAGATCGAAGAAGGCCGCGGCGGGCATGCCTCCATCGTAGGGGGACGACGGCGTCCGGGGGTTCGGCCCAGGGGTCGGCAGGGGTCGGCAGGGGTTGGCAGGGGCCGCGAATCGTCCACAGGCGGCCCGGTCGGCGTGGTCGTCCCCAGATCCGCCGGAGCCCCTGCCGCTGCCGGCTCCGCGGGGCGAGCGTGGGGGCATGACCGATCTCCTCCCTGCCAGCGCCCGCACCGCCGCCGACACCGCTGCCGGATCCGCTGCCGGCTCCGCCGCCGGGTCCGCCGCCTCGCTGCTCGTCATCACCCGGGAGCCCGCCCTCGTCGAGGAGGTCGCGCGTCGGGCGGCGGCGGCCGACGTCGACCCCGTCGTCACCGGCGACCTCGCGGTCGCGATGCGGTTGTGGAACGGCGCCGGGGCCGTCGTGGTCGGCGCCGATCTCGCCGCCGAACTGGTGCCGCTCGGGCTGCGGCGGCGCGCCGGTGTCCACCTGCTCGCCTGGGGCGGCGTCGCCGACCACCTCTTCCGCACCGCGGTCGCCCTCGGTGCCGAGGACGTCTCCGACCTCCCGCGCGCCGGCGGCTGGCTGGCCGACCTGCTCGCCGACCTGCACGATCTCGACGACCCCGAGGGCGGCCGCCGCGAGCTGGCCCGCACGATCGGCGTCGTCGGCGGCTCCGGTGGTGCCGGGGCGACGGTCTTCGCGTGCGCCCTGGCCCAACGCGCCGCCCGCAGCGGGCCGGCGCTCGTCGTCGACGCCGATCCGCTCGGCCCCGGCCTCGACCGCATCCTCGGCCTCGAGCGCCGCGAGGGGGTGCGCTGGCCCGAGATCGGACGCACCAGCGGCCGGCTCTCCGCGCGGGCGCTGCGCGACGCCGTCCCGCGGCGGGCCGACCTCGGCGTCCTCACGTGGTCGGCGGGTGCCGCCGAACCGCTCCAGGCCTTCGCCGTCCGGGAGGTGCTGGCGGCCGCCGTGCGCGGCCATCGCACCGTCGTCCTCGACCTGCCGCGCGCCGGCGGCCCCGTCGTCGACGAGGCGATCGCACGCTGCGACTGCGTCGTCCTGGTCGTCGTGCCGTCCGTGGCGGGGCTGGCCTCGGCCGCCCGATGGGCGGCGGGCCGCGACGACCGCGACCGGCTGCGGGTCGTCGTCCGCGGGGGCGGCGTGCCCGCCTCCGACGTCTCCCGCGCGCTGCGGTTGCCGGTGCTGGCCACGATGGCCGACCAACGCGGGCTCGCCGAGACCGTCGATCTCGGGGCCGG
This sequence comes from Nocardioides fonticola, assembly GCF_039536805.1. Lineage (NCBI taxonomy): Bacteria > Bacillati > Actinomycetota > Actinomycetes > Propionibacteriales > Nocardioidaceae > Nocardioides > Nocardioides fonticola. The sequence continues at coordinate 137,068 of NZ_BAAAZH010000020.1, forward strand.
GCCGGTGCGCTCCTGGCGTGGACCCCTGGGGCGCGCTGCCCGCGAGGTGCTCGCCCGTGTGACGGTGCTGGGAGACCGGGCGTGAGCACCGAGACCCTCGAGCCCGGTTCGCTCGAGGCCGGGATCCTCGACGCCGTCCGTCTCGCGCTCTCGCGTTCTGGTGCGCCGCTCAGCCCGCAGGCGGTCGCCGAGGCGCTGCGTGCGACCGGTCGTCCGGTGGGGGATGCCACGGTGCTCGCCGTCCACGAGCGGCTGGTGCGCGACGCCGTCGGGGCCGGCCCCCTCGAACCGCTGCTGCGCCTGCCCGGCGTCACCGACGTGCTCGTCAACGGTGCCGGCGCGGTGCACATCGACCGGGGTGCGGGACTCGAACGCGTCGCGCTCGACCTCGGCGGCGAGCCCGAGGTGCGGCGCTTGGCGCAGCGGCTCGCGGCCGCCGGCGGTCGTCGTCTCGACGACGCCGTCCCGCACGTCGACGTCCGGCTGGCCGACGGCACCCGGCTGCACGCCGTCCTGGCTCCCGTGGCCCGGCCGGGCACCCTCATCTCGCTGCGCGTGCCGAGTGCGCGGCCGCTGGCCCTCGACGACCTCGTCGCCGCCGGCACGCTGACACCGGGGTTGGCCCGCGTCGTCCGCGCGCTGATCCGCGCACGCGTGGCGTTCCTGGTGACCGGTGGCACCGGCACGGGCAAGACCACCCTGCTCGGCTCCCTGCTCGGTCTCGTGCCACCCGCCGAGCGCATCGTCGTCGTCGAGGACGCCGCCGAGCTGCGGCCCGACCACCCCCATGTCGTCGGCCTGGAGGGTCGGGTCGCCAACGTCGAGGGTGCCGGTGCCCTCGATCTGCGGCTGCTCGTGCGTCAGGCGCTGCGCATGCGCCCCGATCGGCTCGTCGTCGGCGAGGTGCGAGGCGCGGAGGTGGTCGACCTGCTCGCCGCCCTCAACACCGGACACGACGGCGGATGCGGCACCGTCCACGCCAACTCGGCCGCCGACGTCCCGGCCCGGCTGGAGGCCCTCGCCCTCGCCGCCGGCCTCGACCGGGCCGCGGTCCACAGCCAACTCGCCTCCGGTGTCGGAGCCATCCTCCACCTCGCGCGCGACGCACGGGGCCATCGGCGCCTCGCCGAGATCGCCCTGCCCCACCGCGGTCGCGACGGATGGGTCGAGATGCGCACCGCCCTGCGGCACCGCCGGGTCGACGGTCGCGGTCGTATCGATCCCGGACCGGCCGCCGACGAGCTCGCCGCCCTCGTCGGCGCCACCGCGGAGGCCGACGACGCTGCGGGGGCGCCGTGAGCGCGCTCGCGTGGGGCGCGGCTCTCGGCGGCGCCGCGACGGCGTGGTTCCTGTTCCCCTCGCCGGGCGGATCCGCGGAGCTGTCCGTGGAGCGGGGCGGACGTCGTCGACCGGGTGCGCTCGGCTCGGGGTCCGCGTCGAGCGTCGTCGCCGCGATGGGCGTGGCGGTCGTCCTGGTCGGGCTCGTCGGCGCCCGGATGCCGCGCGCCGTCCCCCTCGCGGCCATCGTGGCCGGCTCGGCCCTCGGCGTCGCCCACCTGGTCCGGCGCCGGCGGGCCAGGGTCGCCGCGGCGCGCGCCGCCGAGCATGTGCTGGCCGCGTGCGAGCAGATCGGTGCCGACCTGGCGGCGGGGCAGAGTCCCGCCGCGGCGCTGCGATCCGCCGCCGCCACCTGGCCCGAGCTCGCGGAGGCCGCGGGCACCGTCGATCTGGGCGGCGACCCCGTCCGTGCGCTGCGCACAGCGGCCGAGGTGCCGGGGCAGGAGGGTCTCCGCGCCGTCGCGGCCGGGTTCGCGCTGGCCGAGCAGGTCGGCGCACCGCTCGTGCCGGTGCTCGACCGCATCGTCCACGGGCTGCGCGCCGCCCGCGAGACCGCGCAGCTGGTCGAGGGGGAGCTGGCCTCCGCCCGCGCCACCGCTCGCCTGGTCGCCGCACTGCCCTTCGGTCTGCTCCTGCTCGGTCGCGGTACCGGCGGCGACCCGCTGGCCTTCCTGCTCACGACACCGCCGGGTCTCGCGTGTCTGGCCGGCGGCCTGATCCTCGCGGGGGTCGGCGTCGGGTGGATCGACGCCCTGGCCGACCGCGCGAGTCGGAGCGCCCGATGATCACCGCGCCCCTGCTCGCCGTGCTCGGTGCCGCCGGCGCGACCGGCCTCCTGCTCGGCCCGCCACGGCGTCCTGTCGCGGCCGGTGCCGCGTCCCCGGAGCCCGGGGACGACCATCCTGACGCCTCCCCAGCTCTCCCGCCCGTCCCGGGTCTCGCCGGTGGCGCATGCGGCGCCGTGCTGGTCTGGCTGGTCGTGGGCGGACCGCTCGGTGCCGCGCTCGGCGTCGCCGTCGGCGCCGTGCTCCTCCGGCGTGCCGCCCGGCCCCGAACCACCCCGGTCCCCGCCGGACAGCTGGCGCTGCTGGCGGGCCTGGTCCTCAGCGCCGTCGAGGCGGGCGCCCCGCCGGCCCGTGCGCTCGCCGCGGCCGCGTCGGCGCTCCCCGGCGTCGCCGCGGACGACCTGCGACGGGCCGTCGACCGGTTGGACATCGGCGACGACCCGGCCGCGGTCTGGAGCGATCTCGCGGCCACCCCCGCGCTCGCGCCGCTCGCCCGCGCCTTCGAACGGGCCCACGTGACCGGGGCCTCCGCCTCCGGAGTGCTCACCCGCCTCGCCACCGACCTCGAGCGCGGTCGCCGCACCGAGGCCGAGATCGCCGCCCGCTCGGTCGGGGTGCGCGCCGCCGTCCCGCTCGGCCTCTGCCTGCTGCCCTCGTTCCTGCTGCTCGGCGTCGTGCCCCTGGCCGTCGGGCTGCTCGCCTCGGTGACCGGTTGACGTCGCCGCCCCTCGCTTCCCCGCTCATCCATCCCACCAGCTCCCGACCGGGAGAGAACGGAGGCCCTCATGGCCCCCCGCAGCACCACCGCCCGCACCACCTCGGCCCGCCCGGCCACAGCCGCGAACGCATCCGGCACGAACGCAGCCGGCACGAACGCAGCCGGCACGGTCCCGGCGGACCGGACGACCCCCGCGGAGAAGATCGCGGTTCCCTCGACCGGGTCACCGCAGCCGTCCCGGCGGCGCCGACCGCACCTGACCCTCCTGCGGGGCGGCCTCGACCCGCAGCGCGGCGGAGGCGAGCAGGGCATCACCACTGCCGAGTACGCCGTCGGCACGGCCGCGGGCGCGGGCCTGGCCGGACTGCTCTACACGATGCTCACCGGCGGGCTCGGCGAGAAGCTGATCGGCACCCTGTTCGACCACGCGCTCTCGATGCTCGGCATCGGCTGACCGTGCACCCGACCACCGCCGCCGGAGATCAGCGGGTCGACGCCTCCCGTGACGACCGGGCTGCTCGGGTTGCTCGGGACGATCGCGGTGCCGTGACCGCGGAGACGGCGCTCATGCTCCCGCTGCTCGTCGCGCTGGCCGCCGGGCTGGTCTGGTTGCTCGCCGTCGGTCTCGCGCAGGTGCGGGTGACCGACGCGGCCCGCGAGGCCGCCCGCGCCACCGCCCGCGGCGACACCTGGCCGCAGGCGCAGGAACTCGCGCTGCGGGTGGCGCCTGCGGGTGCGAGCGTGGAGCGCTCGACGGAGTCCGGGGCGGTGGTCGTGCGGGTCGAGGCCGACGCCGGCGGACCGGGCGGCCTCCTCGGCCGTCTGGTCCCCGACGTCCGCGTCGGCGCCACCGCCGTCGCCGCGGCGGAGGAGCCGTGACCCCCCGGTGCGACCGGCGGCGGGAGGAGCGCGGAGCGGCCACCGTGCTCGCCACCGGCCTCGCCGTCGTCCTGCTCCTCCTCGGCTGCGCGTGCACCGAGGCCGTCGGTCTGGTCCGCTCGCATCGGATCGCCCAGTCGGCCGCCGACCTCGCGGCCCTCGCGGCCGCCGCGGCGCGCTCGTGCGCTCCGGCCTCGACGATCGCCGAGCGCAACGGTGCCCGGTTGACCTCGTGCACCTTCGACGGCGCTGGGCTCGCGGCCTCGGTGACCGTGGAGGTCGACGCCGATCACTGGCTGGGGCCGCCGGCGACGCTCACCGGCCGGGCGCGGGCCGGTCCGTCGTCACTCGTGCCCGGTGGGCCCGTCCGACCCGGTGGGCCCGGCCCGATCAGCGGGCTCGGGAGTGTCGGGTGAGGCGGCGGCGAGCACGAGGTCGAGCAGCGCGAGGGCGCCGGCCTTGTCGAGGGGGTTGTTCTGGTTGCCGCACTTGGGCGACTGCACGCAGGAGGGACACCCCTCGGTGCAGCCGCAGGCCTCGATCGCCTCGCGGGTGGCGGTGAGCCAGGCGTGGGCGGCGGTGAAGCCGCGCTCGGCGAACCCCGCCCCGCCCGGGTGACCGTCGTGCACGAAGACCGTCAGGTGTCCGGTGTCGGGGTGCAGCACGGTGGAGACCCCGCCGATGTCCCACCGGTCGCAGGTGGCGATGAGCGGCAGCAGACCGATCGAGCAGTGCTCGGCGGCATGGGCTGCCCCGGCGAGGTCGATCTGGGCCAGGCCCGCCTGCTCGAGGGTCTCCTCGGGCACGGTCCACCACACGGCTGCGGTGCGCAGGGTGCGCACCGGCAGGTCGAGCGGCTCCTCGGCGATCACCTCGGCGCTGCGCTGGTCGCGCACGAGGTAGCTGACCACCTGGGTGGAGACGTCGACCTCGCCGAAGGCGAGCCGCACCGGCCCCCAGTCGCGGGAGCGGTGCTCGGCCACGATGCGGATGTCGGTGACCGAGCGGGCGGAGGTGGAGTGGTCGACCTCGGCGCTGCGCATGACCGCCACGTGCTCGGTCAGGTCGAGCTCCTCGACCACCCACGTCTCGCCGCGGTGCACGTAGACCGCGCCCTCGTGCACCGTCGCGTCGGCACTGCCGCCGTCGACGGTGCCGACGACCCGCCCCGTGCCCGCCTCGAGCAGTTGCACGGTGCTGCCCGAGGCCGAGCGCAGGTCGGCGAGATCGGCCGCGCGACCCGGATGGGTCCAGAACCAGCCGCGCGGCCGCTTGCGTAGCAGACCCAGCTCGACGAGCCGCTCGACGACCTCGCCGGCGGTCGGGCCGAAGAGCGGGAGGTCGGCGCGGGTCAGCGGCGCCTCCTGGGCGGCGGCGCACAGATGCGGCCCGAGCACGTGCGGGTTGGCGGGGTCGAAGACCGTGGCCTCGACCGGTCGGTCGAGCAGGGCCTCGGGGTGCCGTACGAGATAGGTGTCGAGAGGGTCGTCGCGGGCCACCAGCACCGCGGTGGCCGACGCGCCGTCGCGGCCCGCACGCCCGATGCGCTGCCACAGCGCCGCGCGGGTGCCGGGGAAGCCGGCCAGCACGACCGTGTCGAGGCCGTGCACGTCGATGCCCAGCTCGAGCGCGCTCGTGGTGGCGAGGGCCCGCAGACGCCCGCTGCGCAACGCGGCCTCGATCTCGCGCCGCTCCTCGGGCAGGTAGCCGCCACGGTAGGCCGCGATCCGACCGGCGAGCGCCGGGTCGACCTCGGCGAGGATGTCGGCGGTGGTGGCCGCGACCTGCTCGGCCGCGCGGCGCGAGCGCACGAAGGCCAGCGCCCGCGCGCCGTCGAGCACGGCGTCGGTGAGCAGGTCGGCGGCCTCGGCGTTGGCCGAACGGCGCACGGGTGCGCCGTTCTCGCCGTGATGCTCGGTGAAGGGCGGCTCCCACAGGCCGAGGGTCAGCGGACCGCGCGGCGAACCGTCGTCGACCACCGCCCGCGCCGGCATCCCGAGCAGCCGCTCGGCGGTGCGGTCGGGGTCGGCCATCGTGGCCGAGGCGAGCACGAAGACCGGGTCGGCGCCGTACAGCGCGGCCACCCGCCGCAGTCGCCGCAGCACCTGCGCCACGTGGGCGCCGAACACGCCGCGGTAGTGGTGCGCCTCGTCGATCACGACCACGCGCAGGGTGCGCAGGAACCCCGCCCAGCGGTCGTGGCGCGGCAGGATCGAGCGGTGCAGCATGTCGGGGTTGGTGAGCACGTACTCGCCGTGCTCGCGCGCCCAGTCGCGTTGCTCGCGGCTGCTGTCGCCGTCGCAGGTCGTGATGCGGACGTCGAGCCCCAGCGCCTCGAGCGCGCCGGCCTGGTCGTGGGCCAGCGCCTTGGTCGGCGCCAGGTAGAGGACGCCGGCGCCCCGCTGCCCGCGCGGACCGCGGCCCTCGCGGATCGCGGTGAGGGCCGGCAGCTGGTAGCCCAGCGACTTCCCGGACGCCGTGCCGGTGGCCAGGACGACGTGCTCGCCCCGGCGGGCGTGGTCGGCGGCCGCGGCCTGGTGCACCCACAGCTCGGTGATGCCCCGCGCGGCGAAGGCCGCGGTGACGTCGGGCGCGACCCAGGTCGGCCACGGCGCGGTGCGCGCCTCGCGGGCATCGAGCCGTTCGACGTGGGTGAGTCGCTCGGCGCGCCCGGGCCGGGCGGCGAGCCGCTCGAGCAGCTCGCCCGGCGGTGCGGCGGGGCTCCGGGTCGTCACAGGGGGAGTCTGCCAACCACCGCCGACAACCACGGCGCGGAACGGTCGCGGGGCGCCGGGCGGGTGTGTTGCATTTTGCCCGCGGTGCACGCCTGCGTGGTTTCATACACCTGGACCCGTTCGGGGCGTCCGTCGCAAGAGCACGCGTCCCCGGAGCGGTTCCGGACCTGCTGACGGTAATCCGAGGAGTACCCCGTGGACCTCACCCTGACGACGCGCGAGACCGATGGCAGGACCATCGTGTCCGTCGGCGGCGAGATCGACGTCTACACGGCTCCCAAGCTGCGCGACAAGATCACCGAGCTCGTCGGTGCCGGCGTCTACGACCTCATCATCGACATGGAGGCGGTCGAGTTCCTCGACTCCACCGGCCTGGGCGTGCTGGTCGGCGGCCTGAAGAAGGTCCGCGCGAACCAGGGCTCGCTCCAGCTGGTCTGCACCCAGGACCGCCTGCTGAAGATCTTCCGCATCACCGGCCTGGCCAAGGTCTTCGTCATCCACGACTCGGTCGAGGCGGCGCTCGCGGGCTGACCGCGCCCTCATCGATGCCTCCCTCCGGCGCTCCGGGGGAGGTCGCCGACCCCTGCCCACGGGGGTGAGGACGCCGTCGCGCCGCGTCCGCAGCCCGCCGCGCCGTGTGGTCCAGGTCACACTTACGTGCGGTCCTGCCCGTCGGCGTGCGTAGACTCCGGCCATCCGTGAGACCTAGGTCACATCTGGGTCCCCCCTTCGGTTCGCAGGAGGAAACACATGCCGGGGATCGTTCCCGCGGTCGTGGAAGTCTCCGGCGGCAACCTCGTGCTGGTCATCGTGGTCGGTCTCATCGCGCTCGGTGCGCTGGTGATGGCGGCGATGTTCCGTTCCGAGGTCCTGGCCGCCGGTGAGGGCACGCCGAACATGAAGACCATCGCCCAGGCTGTCCAGGAAGGCGCCGACGCCTACCTGCAGCGCCAGTTCCGCACGTTGGCGATCTTCGCCGCCGTGGCCTTCTTCGCCCTGCTAGCCCTCCCCGCCGACGACGCGACCGTCCGGATCTTCCGGTCGGTCTTCTTCCTCGTCGGTGCGGGCTTCTCCGCCGCCGTCGGCTACTTCGGCATGTCGCTGGCGGTCCGCGCGAACCTCCGGGTCGCGGCCGCCGCCAACACCGAGGGCCGCGAACCGGCCATGCGCATCGGTCTGCGCACCGGCGCGACCGTCGGCATGCTCACCGTCGGTCTGGGCCTGCTCGGCGCGAGCCTGGTGGTGATCCTCTTCCAGGACAAGGCGCCCAAGGTGCTCGAGGGCTTCGGCTTCGGCGCCGCCCTGCTGGCCATGTTCATGCGGGTCGGCGGCGGCATCTTCACCAAGGCCGCCGACGTCGGCGCCGACCTGGTCGGCAAGGTCGAGCAGAACATCCCCGAGGACGACCCCCGCAACGCCGCCACGATCGCCGACAACGTCGGCGACAACGTGGGCGACTGCGCCGGCATGGCCGCCGACCTCTTCGAGTCCTACGCCGTCACCCTGGTGGCCGCGCTGATCCTCGGCTCGCAGGCCTTCGGCGACAAGGGCCTGGTCTACCCGCTCCTCATCCCGGCCATCGGCGCGCTCACCGCGGTCGCGGGCGTCTACTTCACCACCCCGAAGGCCGGCGAGAACGGCCTGGTGACCATCAACCGGGCGTTCTACCTCTCGGCCGGCATCGCGGCGATCGCCAGCGTGGCGCTCTCCTTCGTCTACCTGCCGACGAGCTTCAACGACTTCACGGGCCTGTCCAGCTCGGCCCTGGACGCCATCTCCACCAGCACGCCGGACGGCAATCCCGCCCTCATCGCCTCCATCGCGGTGGTCATCGGCATCGTGCTCGCGGCCGCGATCCTGGCGCTGACCGGCTACTACACCGGCACGGAGTACCGCCCGGTCAAGGACGTCGGCCAGACCAGCCTCACCGGACCGGCCACCGTGATCCTCTCCGGCCTCTCCGTCGGCCTGGAGTCGGCGGTCTACACCGCGATCGTTCTCGGTGGCGCCGTGTTCGGCGCCTTCCTGCTCGGCACCGGCTCGCTGTCGATCTCGCTGTTCGCGGTGGCGCTCGCCGGCTGCGGTCTGCTCACCACCGTCGGGTCGATCGTCGCGATGGACACCTTCGGTCCGGTCTCCGACAACGCCCAAGGCGTGGCGGAGATGTCGGGCGACGTCAGCGGCGAGGGCGCGCAGATCCTCACCGAGCTCGACGCCGTCGGCAACACCACCAAGGCGATCACCAAGGGCATCGCGATCGCCACCGCCGTCCTCGCCGCGACCGCGCTCTTCGGCTCCTACGCCACCTCGGTCCTCGAGGAGCTCGGGCCCGACGATTCCGGTGAACTGCTGCACGCCTTCGTCTTCGACCCCTCGGTGCTCGTGGGCATCCTGCTGGGCTCCGCGGTGGTGTTCCTGTTCTCGGGCCTGGCGATCAACGCGGTCGGACGCGCGGCCGGCGCCGTCGTCATGGAGGTGCGCCGCCAGTTCCGGGAGATCCCCGGGATCATGGAGGGCACCGGGCGTCCCGAGTACGGCAAGGTCGTCGACATCGTCACCCGCGACTCGCTGCGTGAGCTGATCACCCCCGGCGTGCTGGCGGTCTTCGCGCCCATCGCGGTCGGCTTCGGTCTCGGCTTCACCGCCCTGGCCGGGTTCCTGGCCGGCGCGATCGGCACCGGCACCCTGATGGCCGTCTTCCTGGCCAACGCCGGTGGCGCGTGGGACAACGCCAAGAAGCTCGTCGAGGACGGTCTGCACGGCGGCAAGGGGTCCGACGCCCACGCGGCCACCGTCATCGGCGACACCGTCGGCGACCCGTTCAAGGACACCGCCGGTCCGGCGATCAACCCGCTCATCAAGGTCATGAACCTGGTCTCGCTGCTGATCGCGAGCGCCGTGGTCTCGATGAGCGTCGGGGAGGACCAGAACGACGCCCTGCGCATCGTCATCTCCCTGGTCGCCGTGGCGATCATCGCCGCGGTGGTGGTGATGTCCAAGCGCCGCGCGGTCGCCATCGAGGCCTGACCTCCGGCGCCGTCCGGTCAGGTCCGGACCCCGGACACGCAGAGAGGCCCCGACCGATCCGGTCGGGGCCTCTCGCTCCGTGGCGGGGTCCGGGTGGTGCGGGTCAGCGACCCTTGACGACCGTCAGCTTGAGGACCTTCGAGCGCGAGCTCTGGGTCACCTGCGAGCCGGCGAAGACGACGCGGATGCGGTGCACGCCGGCCTTGAGCTTCGGCAGCGTGAGGGTCTTCGAGCCGCTGACGGTGTAGCGCTTCAGCAGCTTCTTGCCGTCGTAGACCGCGACCTTGCCGGCCGGCTTGACGCCGGTGCTGCCGGTGCCGAGTCGGACGACGAGCGCGGCCCGCTTCGAGGCCGGGATCTTGGCCTTCTTCAGCTTCGCCGAGGTCGTCGAGCCGACCTTGCCGACCGGCACGTTCGAGGTGGTGAACGTGGCGGTGTGGTAGCCGGTGCGGACAGCGGTGACGGTCACGGCGAGGGTGTGGCCGAGGTCGGCGCTGGTGATGGAGTAGGTCGCGGCGGTGGCGCCGGCGACGTCCTGGCCGTCACGCTTCCACTGGAAGCTGTAGGTCGGCGTGGTGCCGCTGCCCCACGAGCCGGGGTTCGCGGTGAGCACCTGGCCGGCGGCGTAGCGGCCGGTCACGGTCGGCTGCGAGCTGTAGCTCGGGGCGTCACCGAGCTGCACGGTCTGGCTGTTGCTGCTGACGGTGGCGTTGGTGTAGCCGGTCTTGGTGCCGGTGACCTTGGCGCTGATGGCGTGGCCGAGGTCGTTCGCGGTCAGGGTGTAGGTGCGGGCGGTGGCACCGGCGATGGCCGTGCTGTCGCGCATCCACTGGTAGGTGTTGGTGACGCCGCTCTGGCTCCACGTGGGGTCGGTGACCTGGAGGTTGCGGCCGACCTTGGCGTCGCCGTTGACGGTGGGTGCCTGCGAGGCGCTCATCGGCTCGGAGCTGGTGAGCGGGATCGAGAGGCGACCGGTGACGGTGCTGACGACGGGAAGGCCGAGCAGGGTGCCGGTGATGGTCGCCCAGATCTCCTTGCCGGCGTCGCCGAGCACGGGGATGTAGGTGCTGCCGGTGGCGCCGTCGATCGGGGTGCCGTCGGCGACCCACTGGTAGGCCATGGAGACGCCCGGCAGGCTCCACACCGGGTCGAGGATGCTCAGCAGCGAGCCGACCTCGCCGAGGCCGTCGAGGCTCGGCAACTGGAGCACGCTGAGGATGTCGGTGATGCCGCCACCACCGCCGCCGCCGCCGAGCAGCGGGATCGGCAGCGCGTTGCTGATGGCCTGCACGGGCAGGAGACCGAGCAGCGAGCCGGTGACGACGGCCTGCAGGGTGCTGCCGGCGTCGTCCAGGCTCGGGGTGTAGTTCCAGCTGGTGGCGCCGGGGATGGCCACGCCGTTGCGCAGCCACTGCACGTTGTTGGTGACGCCGAGGAGGTTCCAGACCGGGGCGGCGAGGTTGAGCACGTTGCCGACGCCGGCAGTGCCGGAGAGCACCGGCAGCTGGGTCGGGATCAGCAGGAGCGCGTCGAGCAGCCCCTCGTCGACGGTGCTCACGTGGGACCGCGGCGCGTGGTCGGCCGCCTGGGCGGCCGGTGCGGCGGCGACGCCCGCGCCGACGACGGCGACGGCGACCGCGGCACCGAGTGCGCGCTGGTACTTCTTCATTGGGTTTCCCTCCCCGATGTCATTGGTCGCGACGAGCCCGTGGGGGAGTCGTCGGGGACGCGCGGTGCGGCGGGGCTCCCGACCCGCCGCGACCGCGGTCCATCCCACAACGTAGGGACGCCGTCGGGGCGCCGCCCCCGGCTTGGAACCGAGATGCCCGAACGCCGGGACAGATGACCCGATCGGGCCATGGCGGGCCGGAACGGACGACGGCTGCGGGCCGCACTACCCTCGGGCCCATGAGTGTGCTCCCGTCCCGTCTCCGGGAGGCCCTGACCGCCGCCGACTTCACCTACGACGCCGTGGCCGAGCTGCTCGGCCCCGAGGCGCACGCGGCGCTGGCCCGCAACGAGACCACGCCGGGGTTGCGCCGCACGCGCGGCGGCACCCCGCTGGAGACCCTCGTCCGGCTCTTCCTGCTCCAGATGCCCGTCCCGATCGCCGCAGCCGAGCAGGCGCTGCCCGGCCTGATCGACCGGCTCGCCGTCGAGGGCTTCATCGAGCAGTCGGTGGGCGAGGTCGCAGCCCGCCTCGACGTGCGGCCCTACGGCACCGACGACGGTCACCTGTGGGTCGTCAGCGACCTCACCCCCGGCCTGGACGGCGCCCCCACCCGGGTGGTCGGCGACCACGTGCTCGGCATCTCGCCGGCCTCGACCTCGCTGGCCCAGCTGACGCTGCGCGACCCGGTCGGCGCCGCCCTCGACCTCGGCACCGGTTGCGGGGTGCAGGCGCTGCACCTGGCGCTGCACAGCGAGCGGGTCGTCGCCACCGACGTCAACGCCCGCGCCCTGCGGCTGGCCCGCTTCAACGCCGAGCTCAACGGCCTCGCCGACCGCATCGAGGTGCGCGACGGCTCGTTCTTCGCCCCCGTCGCGGGCGAACGGTTCGACCTCATCGCCACCAACCCGCCGTTCGTGATCTCCCCGGCCACCGGCGAGCGTCTCGTCTACCGCGACTCCGGCCTGCCCGGCGACCGCGTGGTCGAGGACATCGTGCGGACGGCGCCGTCCCACCTCACCGAGGGCGGCTGGTGCCAGGTGCTCGGCAACTGGGTCATCAGCCGCGACCAGGCGTGGGACGAGCGGCTGGCCTCCTGGCTGGCGCCCGACTGCGACGCGCTGGTCGTGCAGCGCGAGGTGGTCGACCCCTCGGCCTACGTCGAGCTGTGGCTCAAGGACGCCGGCCAGCACCCGGCCACCGGCGCGGTCGACCTCGGGGAGTACCAGCGCCGGTACGACACCTGGCTCTCGTGGTTCGAGGAGCAGGGCGTCGCGGCCATCGGCTTCGGCTGGATCAACCTGCGCACCGGTGCCGCGCCCGGCACGGCCGCCCGCGAGTTCCTCGACTGGCCCTACGACGTCGAGCAGCCGATCGCCCCGGCCATCGGGTCGTGGGGTGCGGCCCAGCGCCGCGAGGTCGGCCTCGACGACCGGCTGGTCGCGCGCGTCGACGTCCAGCAGGAGACCCAGGGGGCGCCCGGCGCCGAGGATCCCGCCACCATCGTGCTGCGCCAGCAGCGCGGTCTGCGGCGCGCCCGCCAGGCCGACACCGTGGAGGCCGCGCTGCTCGGTGCGAGCGACGGCGACCTCACCGTAGGGCAGATCCTCGACGCGCTCGCCGACCTCCTCGACCTCGAGCCGGACGCCGTCCGCGAGGACCACCTGCCGACCGCGCAGGCGCTGGTGCGGGAGGGTTTCGCCGACGTCGCCGGGGCGTGACCGGCGCCCCCTCGGCGTCCTGATCCGCGGCCCGCGGGAATGGACGCGTCGGGTGCACGCGCTACCGTGAGCGGCCGTGGGCCCCGCACGGGGTCCCGACGCAACGCGAGGAAGACAGGCCTGTGGCACACAAGTTGGTGATCGTCGAGTCCCCGGCGAAGGCCCGCACGATCGGCGGGTACCTCGGCCAGGGCTACGTCGTCGAGTCCTCCATCGGCCACATCCGCGATCTGCCGCAGAGCGCCGCCGACACCCCGGCGAAGATCAAGGACAAGCCGTGGGGCCGCCTCGCCGTCGACGTCGACAACGGCTTCGAGCCCTACTACGTCGTCCCGCGCGACAAGAAGAGCCACATCGCCAAGCTCAAGAGCCTGCTCAAGGACGCCGACGAGCTCTACCTCGCCACCGATGAGGACCGCGAGGGCGAGGCCATCGCCTGGCACCTGCTCGACGAGCTGAAGCCCAAGAACATCCCCGTGCACCGCATGGTGTTCCACGAGATCACCAAGCCGGCGATCCTGGCCGCGGTCGAGAACCCGCGCTCGATCAACGACGACCTCGTCGAGGCCCAGGAGGCGCGGCGCATCCTCGACCGCCTCTACGGCTACGAGGTCTCCCCGGTGCTGTGGAAGAAGGTCATGTCCGGCCTGTCCGCCGGGCGCGTGCAGTCGGTGGCGACCCGCCTGGTGGTCGACCGCGAGAAGGAGCGGATGGCCTTCACCCAGGCCTCCTACTGGGACCTCGAGGGCACCTTCGACGCCGGCGCGAAGCACGACCAGCGGATGTTCCCCGCCAAGCTGCACTCGGTCGACGGCACCCGCGTGGCCCGGGGTTCGGACTTCGGCACCGACGGCCTGCTGAAGCCGGGTGCCGACGTCGTGCACCTCGACCGCTCCCGCGCGGAGGCGATGGTCGAGGCGCTGCGCGACACCACCTTCGACGTCCGCTCGGTGGAGTCCAAGCCGTACCGCCGTTCGCCGTACGCGCCGTTCCGCACCACCACGCTGCAGCAGGAGGCCAGCCGCAAGCTCGGCATGAGCGCCAGCGTGACGATGTCGGTGGCGCAGCGGCTGTACGAGAACGGCTACATCACCTACATGCGTACCGACTCCACCACGCTCTCGGACGCCGCCGTCGGCGCCGCCCGCGCGCAGGTGCAGGAGCTCTACGGCAGCGAGTACCTGCCCGACGCGCCGCGCGTGTACGCCAGCAAGGTGAAGAACGCGCAGGAGGCGCACGAAGCGATCCGCCCCGCCGGCGACTCCTTCCGCACCCCGGCGCAGACCGGCCTCACCGGCGACCAGTTCCGTCTCTACGAGCTCATCTGGATGCGCACCGTCGCCTCGCAGATGAAGGACGCCGTCGGTCAGACCGTCTCGATCCGCCTCGGCGGCCGCAGCGCCGAGGGCCAGGACGTCGTGTTCGGCGCCAGCGGCCGCGTCATCACCTTCCACGGCTTCCTCAAGGCCTACGTCGAGGGCACCGACGAGGCCGGCGCCGACAAGGACGACTCCGAGGCGCGCCTGCCCGCGCTGGCCGAGGGCGACCCGCTCAACGCGGCGTCCCTCGCGGCGTCCGGTCACGAGACCAAGCCGCCGTCGCGCTACACCGAGGCCACGCTCATCAAGGAGCTCGAGGACCGCGAGATCGGCCGACCCTCGACCTACGCCTCGATCATCGGCACGATCCTCAACCGCGGCTACGTCTACAAGAAGGGCACCGCGCTGGTGCCGGCATGGCTGGCGTTCTCGGTGATCCGGCTGCTCGTCGAGCACTTCCCGCGGCAGATCTCCTACGAGTTCACCGCGCAGATGGAGGACGTCCTCGACGAGATCGCGGCGGGCCGCAAGGACCGCAACACCGAGCTCGCGGAGTTCTACTTCGGCTCCGGCGACGTCGAGGGCCTCAAGAAGCTGGTCGACGAGCTCGGCGACATCGACGCCCGGGAGCTGGCCACCTTCCCGATCGCGGGCGAGGACAGCGGCATCCACCTGCGCGTCGGACGCTACGGCCCCTACATCGAGGGCCCGGACGACGACGGCACGCCGTTCGCGCGGCGCGCCAACGTGCCCGACGACCTGCCGCCCGACGAGCTGACGCTGGAGAAGGCCCGCGAGCTGCTCGCCAACCCCGCGGGCGAGGAGATCCAGCTGGGTCGGCACCCCGAGAGCGGCCTGGAGGTCGTGGCCAAGAACGGCCGCTACGGCCCCTACGTCACCGAGGTGCTGCCCGAGGACGCGCCGAAGAGCGCCAAGCCGCGCACCGGTTCGCTGTTCAAGTCGATGTCGCTCGACACCGTCACCCTCGACGACGCCGTCAAGCTGCTCTCCCTGCCGCGCGTCGTCGGCGCCGGCGAGGACGGCGAGGAGATCACCGCGCAGAACGGCCGCTACGGCCCCTATCTCAAGCGCGGCACCGACTCGCGGTCGCTGACCTCCGAGGACCAGATCTTCACGGTCACCCTCGAGGAGGCGCTGCGCATCTACGCCCAGCCCAAGCAGCGCGGCCGGGCCGCGGCCGCGCCGCCGCTCAAGGAGCTCGGCAACGACCCGGTCTCGGGTCAGCCGGTCGTGGTGAAGTCGGGCCGCTTCGGCGAGTACGTCACCGACGGCGAGTACAACGCCACCCTGCGCAAGGACGACAGCGTCGAGTCGATCACCCTCGAGCGCGCCGCCGAACTCCTCGCCGAGCGGCGCGAGCGCGGCCCGGCGAAGAAGGCGGCCAAGAAGGGCGCGGCGAAGAAGACGGCCGCCGCGAGTAAGACGGCCGCCAAGAAGACGACGACCAAGAAGACCGCTGCCAAGAAGACGGCCGCGAAGAAGACCACGAAGGCTGCTGCGAAGAAGTCCTGAGGCCGGTCGGAACCGTCCGACTTGTCAGGGGAAGCTCCCACCTGTCAGGCAATGCAAGCTGGGCCAAGAAGGAGTTTCCCCGGCTGACCGGGGAAACTCCCGCGCCTCAGTACCGCGCGTCCCCACCCCAGTTCGCGAGCTTGGTGGCGATCGTGTGGAGGTCGTCGCGCCAGAGGTCCTCGGGCACGGGCGGCAGCACCTCGTCCCATTCGACGGCGTAGGAGCCGAGGATGGTCGCCAGGCCCTTCGTGCGGCCGAAGAACCACAGGTGGAAGTGCCGACCGCCGTCGCCCCAGCGGTTGACGTGGCAGCGACCCACGCCGTCGAGGCCCTCGATGATGCGCACGAGCCGGTTGGTGATGCGGCCCAGCTCGGAGGCCAGGTCGTCGGAGAGCTCGCCGGCGTCGAGGTGCTCGCGCGTGTTGAGCATCAGCACGACCGGGAGGCCGCTGGGGCCGCCGAGGTGGATGAGCTGCCAGTGCTCGTCCTCCCACACCACCCGCTCGTCGGGGACGGCGCACGCGTGGCAGCCGACGGTGCCGGCCTCGCCGTTGCGCGGCTTCTCCGGTGCGGGCGGCGCCAGCACCTTCGGCCGCAGGACGCCGTCGACGACCTCCCATGGGAAGACGTCCCAGCCGGCGATCTCCGGCAGCGGCAACCGCCCCTCGGCGTCCGCGACGGACATCACGCGCTCGTACACCTGCTCAGCCGACTCCGCCATGCCCTCACTGTGCCAGCCTGGGCGCATGTCCACACCCGTCACCGTCTCGATCACCCGCCATCTCGACCCGGGGCACGAGCCGGAGATGATCGCGTGGCTGGAGGCCGGCACCTCGCTGGTGCACCGGTTCCCCGGCTTCCTGGGGTCGGGCTGGCTGCGCCCCGAGCCGGGATCGGACACCTGGCACATGCTGTTCCGGTTCGCCGACGCCGAGTCGCTGGCCGCGTGGGAGCAGTCCAGCGAGCGGCGCTGGTGGAAGGCCTCGGCCGCGACCCTCGGCCTGGAGGAGTCCCGCTTCGAGCGGCTCACCGGCATCGAGGGCTGGTTCGACGAGCCCGCCTCGCGTGAGGTGGACGGCGTCCCGGCCGCAGCACCGCCGCGCTGGAAGCAGGCGGCCGTGATCTTCCTGGTCTTCTATCCGCTCAGCGTGCTGTCCAACCTGCTCGCGAGGCACACGATCGCCGGCTGGGTGCTGCCGCTGCGGGTGCTGGCCACTGTGCTGGTGATGACGCCGATCATGACCTACCTGGCGCTGCCGTGGATCACGCGCCGCATGGAGTGGTTCCTCCAGGGGCGGCCGGCACCGTGGCGGCGCGCAGCCGGCCGGCCCGGTCGAGTCGGGTGAACCACGACGTCAAGGCGATCTGGCCGCAGCTCTATCGAGAGCGGCGTCCGGACTGGGCGCACGTCGAGGTCCCCGATCTCCGGTTCCTCGCGATCGACGGCGCCGGCGACCCCAACACCTCGAGCGCGTACTCCGAGGCCGTCGCCGCGCTCTACACGCTCGGCTACGCCGTCCGCGCGGCGCTGAAGGCACGCACGGGCGACACCTTCGTCGTCGGACCGCTCGAGGGGCTGTGGACCAGCGACGACCCCGGATCGTTCGTGCGGCGCGAGAAGGACGAGTGGCGCTGGACGATGCTCATCGCGCTCCCTCCGGTGGTCGAGGAGGCCGACGTCACGGCGGGGCAGGCGGCCGCGCTCGCCCGGCGTCCCGCGTCGCGGATCGGCGACGTGCGGCTCGAGATCCGAGCCGAGGGCCGCTGCCTCCAGGTGCTCCACGTCGGCCCGTACGACGACGAGGGCCCGATCCTCGCCCGCTTGCACGACGAGCTGATGCCGGCCTCGGGTCTGACCTGGAACGGCCCCCATCACGAGATCTACCTCGGCGATCCGCGACGTGTCGCGCCCGCGCGGTTGCGCACCGTCCTGCGGCAGCCGGTCCGCCCGGTCGGGCCTCCGGCGACGCCCTAGGCTGGGCCCGTGGCCGACATCGTCCTCCCGCCCGCGCCGGCGATCCCCGGCACCCGCCACCTGCACTCGGGCAAGGTGCGCGACCTCTACGAGATCGAGGACGGCGAGCACGCCGGCCGCCTGCTCATGGTGGCCAGCGACCGCATCTCGATCTTCGACTTCGTGCTCGACACGACCATCCCCGACAAGGGCGAGATCCTCACGCGCATGTCGCTGTGGTGGTTCGAGCAGGTCGCCGACCTCGTGCCCAACCACGTCGTCTCCACCGACGTCCCGGACGCCGTGCGCGGCCGCGCCGTCATCTGCGACAAGCTCGCGATGTTCCCCGTCGAGTGCGTCGCCCGCGGCTACCTCACCGGGTCGGGTCTGCTCGACTACGCCGCCACCGGGGAGGTCTGCGGCATCCCGCTGCCCGGCGGGCTGGTCGACGGCAGCCGGTTGCCCGAGCCGATCTTCACCCCGGCCACGAAGGCCGACCTGGGCGACCACGACGAGAACGTCTCCTATGCCGCGGTCGAGGCGACGGTCGGTGCCGCCACGGCGTCCGCCCTGCGCGAGCTGACCCTGGCCGTCTACGGTCGCGCGGAGTCGCTGGCCCGCGAGCGCGGCATCATCCTGGCCGACACCAAGTTCGAGTTCGGTGCGCGGCCCGACGGCACGATCGTGCTGGCCGACGAGGTGCTCACCCCCGACTCCTCCCGGTTCTGGCCGGCCGACGACTGGCGTCCGGGGCAGGCGCAGCCGTCCTACGACAAGCAGATCGTGCGCAACTGGGCGCTCTCGCCCGCATCGGGCTGGGACAAGGCGTCGGGAGAGGCGCCGCCGCCGCTGCCTGCCGAGGTCGTCGAGCGCACCCGCGCCCGCTACCTCGAGGCCTACGAACTCCTCACCGGTCAGACGTGGTGACGCGGCGATGAGCGGCGTCCACTTCCCGGTGCCCACCGACGTCGCGTGCGCCTACCTGGCCGACCCGCGCAACCGGGCGTCCTGGCAGTCGAGCCTGCGCCGTGTCGAGGACGTCGTCGGCGAGGTCGGCGTGGGCCAGACCTGGGTCGACGTCACCACGCCCGGGCTCAAGCCCCGCATGGAGACCACCCACCTCGACGCTCCCGTCGACGGCGGGCCCGGCAGCTGGAGCGAGCGCGGCACCTGGCGGATGTTCTCCGCCGAGCTCACCCTCACCTTCGAGCCGGCGCCCGGTGGCTGCCTGGTGACCCCGCGGTTCGTCATCCGCGGCCCCGGCGCGTTCCTGCTGAACCGCATCTCGCCCGGTGCCGTGCGATCCGACCTGAGACGAGCCTCCCGCCTCGTAGGGACCGCCCGGTAGGTTGACCGCATTCCCCCCGAGAGTGACGGAGGCCACGTGACCAGCTACAACCTCGCCAGCCTGTTGGAGGACACCGCCCGGGCCTACCCCGAGCGCACGGCGATCGTCTTCGGCGACACCCGCCTCAGCTACGCGCAGGTCGACGCGCTCTCGAGCCAGGTGGCGAACCTGCTCGCCTCGCGCGGTGTCGGGCACGGCGACAAGGTGGGTCTGTCGTGCGTGAACATCCCGTGGTTCACGGTGGTCTACCACGGCATCCTCAAGGTGGGCGGCACCGTGGTGCCGCTGAACGTGCTGCTGAAGGGCCGCGAGGTGGCCTACCACCTCGACGACTCCGACGCGAAGGCGTACTTCTGCTTCCAGGGCACCGCCGACCTCCCGATCGGCGCCGAGGGCTTCGCCGGCTTCAACGAGGCCGAGAAGTGCGAGCACTTCTTCCTCATCACCGCCGATCCGGCGGCGCCGTCCCCGATCGAGGGCGCCGAGACGCTGGGTGCGGCGCTGGCCGGTCAGGCGCCGACGTTCGAGAGCGTCGCCACCGACGAGGACGACACCGCGGTCATCCTCTACACCTCCGGCACCACCGGCCGCCCCAAGGGTGCGGAGCTGCGGCACCGCAACATGCGCGACAACGCGCTCATCAGCCGCGAGCTGTTCGGTGCCGACGTCGATCGCCCCGACACGTTCCTGTGCGTGCTGCCGCTGTTCCACTCCTTCGGCCAGACCTGCATCCAGAACGCCGGCTTCGCCTTCGGCGGCACGGTCGTGATGCTGCCGCGCTTCGAGGCGGGTCCGGCGCTCCAGCTGATGCTCAAGGAGTCGGTCACGTTCTTCGCCGGCGTCCCCACCATGTACTGGGGCCTGCTCAACGCCCTCGACGACACCATCGACGTCGCGGCCATCAAGGCGAACCTGCGGGTCGCGGTGGCCGGCGGCTCGGCGCTGCCGGTCGAGGTGCACAAGAACTTCGAGAAGCGCTTCGGCGTGACGATCCTCGAGGGCTACGGCCTCTCGGAGACCTCGCCGGTCGCCTCGTTCTCGCCGTGGGGCGAGCCGGTGCGGGTCGGCTCGATCGGCCGCCCGATCCCCGGGGTGGAGATGGAGCTGCTCCAGGCCGACTCCTGGACGCCGGTGGAGTGGACCCCCGACGCGGTCGGCGAGATCGCGATCAAGGGCCACAACGTCATGAAGGGCTACTACGGCCGGCCCGAGGCCACCGCCGAGTCGATCAGCCCCGACGGCTGGTTCCGCTCCGGCGACCTCGGTCGTCGCGACGAGGACGGCTACTACTACATCGTCGACCGCTCCAAGGACATGATCATCCGCGGTGGCTTCAACGTGTACCCGCGCGAGATCGAGGAGCTGCTCATCACCCACCCGGCGGTCTCGCTGGCCGCGGTGATCGGCGTCCCGCACGAGAGCCACGGCGAGGAGGTCAAGGCGTTCGTCATCCTCGAGCCCGGCGCCGAGGCCACCCCCGAGGAGCTCGTGGCCTGGGGCAAGGAGCAGATGGCGGCCTACAAGTACCCGCGCATCGTCGAGATCGTGCCCAGCCTGCCGATGACGGCCACCGGCAAGATCCTCAAGCGCGAGCTGAGCTGACGCCGTCCGCGTGACGAAGGGCCCCGCCTCCGTGTGGAGGCGGGGCCCTTCGTCATCCCGGTCGGTCATCCCGGTCGGACGCCGGGGGCACTGGAGGGGCGAAACCTGATGTTGTGGGGCGAAACTTCGCCCATCAACATCAGGTTTCCCCGGCTGACCGGGGAAACCTGCCGCCGGTCCTCAGGCGAACGGGTTCGCCATCGCCCCCGGCAGCTGGCTGAGCAGCTGGCGGGCCTGGGCTGCGACCTTGTGCTCGACGAGCACCTCGTAGCGGGTGGCGACGACCTGGGTGACGGAGGAGAAGTCGCGCTGCCCGCGGGTCATCGCGTAGCCGACGAGGGTGAAGATGACGCCGAACAGGGCGCCGAGCACCATCGTGGAGAGGATCGTGGCCAGCGCGCTCTCGCTGTCGGTGAAGACGCTGAACAGCACGCCGAGCAGCAGGCCGAACCACAGGCCGGAGAGCACGCCGCTCATCGCGACCCGGCCGGTCGTGAGGCGACCGGTGATGCGCTCGATGCGCTTGAGGTCGGTGCCGACGATCATGCAGTGCTGCACGGGGAAGCGCTGGTCGCTGAGGTAGTCGACCGCGCGCTGGGCGGCGGCGTAGTCCTCGTAGACCGCGAGCGACTGCGGGAACTCCAGTCGCAGCGGCGAGGCGGCGTTGAGGCGTCCGGTGCTCGACATGCTCATGTGCTCCAGTGTGCCCGACCTTCCTGAACCCGTCCGGGCCTCGTCTGGGAGCCACCTGAGCATCGCCTGAGGATCCGGACGCCGCCCTGGGGTGCGCGCCGTCGACCCGGCACCGTGGAGGCATGGACGACGCTCCCGCCGCCGACCCCGTCCCGCCCCGCCGACCCCGGCGCCGGGTGTTCATGACCGCCGGCCTGACCGCCTCCGCTGCGGTCATCGCCCTCCAGATCGGCGCCGACCAGGCCGCCGCCCGCGACCAGGCCACGGCCTCGCCCCGCCCGGACGTCGCCGCGGGCGCAGCCTGGGCCGCGACCGAGGACGATCGCGAGCCCGACGCCCCGGAATCCTGACCCGGGTCGGTTCGCCCCTAGAATCGGCCCCAGCACCGGCCCCGCAGGCCATCCCTCACCCAGGAGCGCTCCGTGCCCCGAGTCGTCGTCGACGTCATGCCCAAGCCCGAGATCCTCGACCCCCAGGGCAAGGCGGTGCTCGGAGCACTGCCCCGCCTCGGCTTCAGCGGGGTCACCGACGTCCGTCAGGGCAAGCGGTTCGAGCTCGAGGTCGCCCACCTCGACGACGCCGTGCTGGCCGAGGTCGAGAAGATGGCCGAGACCCTGCTCTCCAACCCGGTGATCGAGAACTTCACCGTGCGGGTGGAGGAGCAGTGAAGGTCGGCGTCGTCACCTTCCCGGGCTCCCTCGACGACGTCGACGCCGCCCGCGCGGTGCGCATCGGCGGCAACGAGGCCGTCGCGCTGTGGCACGGCGACCACGACCTCAAGGGCGTCGACGCCGTCGTCCTGCCGGGAGGCTTCTCCTACGGCGACTACCTGCGCTGCGGCGCGATCTCGCGCTTCTCGCCGGTCATGACCGAGGTCGTCGAGGCGGCCGGCAAGGGCATGCCCGTGCTCGGCATCTGCAACGGCTTCCAGATCCTCTGCGAGAGCCACCTGCTGCCGGGTGCGCTCATCCGCAACGACCACCGCAAGTTCGTGTGCCGCGACCAGCGCCTGCGCATCGAGAACACCTCGACGCCGTGGACCAGCGCGTACGCCCCGAACGCCGAGGTCACCATCGTGCTGAAGAACGGCGAGGGCGGCTTCGTCGCCGACGAGGAGACCCTCGACCGCCTCGAGGGCGAGGGTCGGGTCGTGGCCCGCTACCTCGACCTCAACCCCAACGGCTCGATGCGCGACATCGCCGGCATCACCAACGAGCGCGGCAACGTGGTCGGCCTCATGCCCCACCCCGAGCACGCGGTCGAGGAGCTCACCGGCGCCGGCACCGACGGCCTCGGGTTCTTCACCAGCCTCGCCTCCGCGGTGTTCGTGTGAGCGCTCCGGCCCCGGCCGTCACCCGGCTGCCCTCGCCGACCGTCTGGTTCCGGCGCATCGCCGACACCGAGGCCGTCACCTGGGCGCTGCTGCTCACCGGCATGGTGCTGAAGTACTCCGGCGTCACCGAGTGGGGTGTGCGGGTGTTCGGCATGGTGCACGGCGTCGTGTTCATCGCCTACTGCCTCACCACCGTGCTGATCGGCGTCGACCAGCGCTGGCCCGCCAAGCGGGTGCTGCTCGGGCTGGTCTCCTCGATCCCGCCGTTCCTCACGATCTGGTTCGACCGGCGCTCCGAGCGTCTCGGTCACCTCGCCGACGCCTGGCGCCTCCTGGACGCCGCACCGGCCACCCGCGCCGAGCGGGCGACCGCATGGCTGCTGCGCAACCCGGCCCGCGGCGTCGCGGTCGGCGTCGTCGCCGTCCTCGTGCTCACGGTCGTCGCGCTGCTCGTCGGTCCGCCCGCCGGCTGACCCACGATCTGGAAAGTGGAACCGCCGGCGGGTGATCCCGCCGGCGGCTCCCTGCACCCTTCCCCGGGTTGGCTTCGGTGACTGCGCTAGTTCCGCAGGCCCTGCTGCAGTGCGGCCCACGTGGCGGCGTCCAGGACGCCGCCCGCCGGCAGGTCGAGTCGCGCCTGGTAGGCCTTCACCGCGGTCTCGGTGGCGAGGCCGAACACGCCGCTGACCGGCACCTGGGACTCGGTGCTCGCGGCGTTGAGGGCGCGCTGCACGCGGCGCACGTCTTCCCCGACCGAACCGAACTTGAGCACCCGCACGCGCCCCGCGCCGAGCAGGGTCATCCAGTCGCGGCGGTCGAACTTCGGCTTCGCGGTGCGGCCGACCTTCTGCTGCCAGGCGTTGGCCGCGGTCTGGGTCGTGGCGCCGTAGACGCCGTCGATGCGTCCCTTGTACAGGCCGGCCTCGGTGAGCCGGCACTGCAGGGCGCTGACCACGGCGGGGTCGCTGGAGGTCGTGGTGCCGTCGGCGGCGGTGCGGGTGGGGCGGACGGCGGTGAAGTCGCGCAGGTCGAGATCGGTGCCGCCGCAGTGCTCGGGCGCCTTCGGTGCGCGCGATCCGCGACCGAGCTGGAGGAAGTTGCGGTCGATGTTGATCGTGACCCCGCCCCAGGTCTCGTCGTGGCCGCCCTGGTACTGCTTCACCCGGCCGCCGGGACGCCAGCCGTCGTTGCGGATGTAGGACGTGGAGGTGTTGGCGGCGCCGTCCCAGCGTGCGATCCAGATCGCGTCGGGCAGGGTGAAGGCGTCGGGCCGCTCGACCCGTGCGTCGTCGAGCATCTTGATGCCCGAGCCGGCGCTGGAGTAGACGCCGGAGACGTAGCCGAGGGCGTGCAGCTGCTCGGTCCAGGAGCTGAGGAACCGCAGGGCCGACTCGCGGCAGGCGGTCTTGGTGGCGTCGAAGCCCTCGAGGTCGTACCAGAGGGTGGAGCCGGCGACGATGCCGACGGCCTGCGCCGCCGCCACGGCCGACTTGGCCTCCGCGACGCCCTGGGCGGCCGCCTTCGGGTAGAGCCCGGTCGAGCCCGGCTTGGGGTTGATCTTCGGGTCGTCGTCGTAGCGCGGGAACCGCGGCTGGCAGGAGGCCTGGGGCCCCAGCGTGATCGGCAGGATGCGCCAGCCGCGCTGGAGCTGCGTGCTCACCCACGTCGAGGTGAGGTTCGGCTGGTCGCGGCAGGCGCGGGAGTTGCCGGAGAGGTAGACGCCGACCGCGGTGAACGGCGAGGTGGTCCACCAGGTGTCCATCGCCTTCTGGCTCGGCGTGTGGCACTGGTCGAACCCGTAGCCGGTGAAGTCGCCGGGCGTCACCCGGTTCTGGGTGGACGCCGTGAGGGCGATCCTGGGCGTGGACGGCGCCGCGTGGGAGACCAGGACGGAGGCCCCGAGCGCGAGTGCGGCGAGACCGGCGAGCAGCCGCGGGCGCGGTGTCGTCCGGGGTCGGCGGCGGGTCGTCGGGGCGTCCATGGCGGTCACCCTAACCTCACGAGTCACACCTGCAACATGCGTTCGCCCGAACTACAACCATGTAGTTCGGGCGAACGTTTCCGCAGGTCAGAGCGGGGTTCCGGGTGGAGAGGGTCAGGCCGCCTCGGCCTCCACCGCGAGCGCGGCGGGCTCGCCGCCGGCCGCGGCCGGACGCCGTCCGGCCCGCCCCCGCAGCACCAGCGTCGCCGCGGTCGCGACCGCGAGGGCGCCGAGCAGGCCGGCGGTGAGGAACGCCGCCTCGAGGCCCGGGACGACCTCGCCCGGGACGGCGCCGGCGGCGTAGACCGACACGATGACGGCCACGCCGATCGCCCCGCCGAGCTGCTGCATGGTCTGGAGCAGGCCGGACGCCGCGCCGGCGTGCTCCGGCTCGACGCCGGTGAGCACGGTGCTCGTGAGCGGCATGAACATCAGCCCGGCCCCGACGCCGTTGAGCACCATCGGCAGCAGCACGGAGCCCGCGAAGGTCGACCCGGTGCCGAGCTGGCTGAGCAGCACGTAGCTCGTGGTCACCGAGGTCGCACCGGCCAGCAGGAGCGGCGGCGCGCCGAAGCGGGCCACCAGGCGCGGGGTGATGCGCGAGACGGTGAAGATGCCGAGGCTGAGCGGCAGGAACGCGAACCCGGTGGCCACCGGGCCGAGGCCGAGCACGTTCTCGTCGAACTGCACGACGAGGAAGAACACGGCGAGCTGGCCGGCCATGAGCAGCGCCATCATCGCCAGCGCCGCCACGCGACGTCCGTCGCGCAGGAGTGCGGGCTGGATGATCGGGTGGGCGATGCGGGTCTCGGTGCGGGCGAGCACCGCGAGCAGGACGACGCCGAGCGCGAAGCCGCCCAGGGTGCGGGCCGAGGTCCACCCGTGCTCGGGGGCGCCGATGAGCGCCCACACGATCGCGACCGCACCGAGGGTGGAGGTCGCGGCGCCGACGACGTCGAAGCGGCCCGGACGACGCGGCGTCTCGCTGACCGTCGCGCCGACGAGGGCCAGCACCGCGAGCCCGATGGGGACGTTGATGAACATCGTCCAGCGCCACGAGCCGAGGTCGGTGACGATGCCGCCGAGCAGCAGGCCGACCGAGGCGCCGCCGGAGGAGACGGCCGCGAACAGGGCGAAGGCGCGCGAGCGGGCGGCGTCGTCCGGGGCGCTGGTGGTGAGCAGGGCGAGCACGCTGGGTGCGGCGAGGGCCGCGCCGACGCCCTGGGCGGCGCGGGCGGCGACGAGCTCGCCGGGGCTCTGGGCGAGCCCGCCGAGCAGCGAGGAGAGGGTGAACAGCGCCAGGCCGACGACGAAGAGCCGGCGGCGGCCGAGCACGTCGCCGAGGCGTCCGCCGAGCAGCAGCAGGCCACCGAAGGCGAGGGTGTAGGCGTTGAGGACCCAGCTGAGCGAGGCGGCGCCGAAGCCGAGGTCGGTGCCGATGTGCGGCAGGGCGACGTTCACGACGGTGGCGTCGAGCACCAGCATCAGCTGGGCGACGAGGACGACGGCGATGCCGGCGGCGGCGCGGGTGGCGCCGTCCGGCAGATCGACCGGGAGATCACGGGTGCGTGAGGACATGGAGGGGAGTCCTGTTCTGGCAGGGTGTGCCGACGTAGACTGATCCGGAGAAGTTCTCCGCTTCATCTGGAACGATACGGAGACAGTCTCCGTTTAGCAAGTGCGTATTTCCCCTGCCCTCCGGAAGGTGTGACCAGCCATGCGTGCCGACGCGCTGCGCAACCGCGAGCGGATCATCGACACCGCCCGCACGGTGTTCCGCGAGCAGGGCTACGACGCCTCGCTCGACGAGATCGCCAAGCGGGCCGGCGTCGGCGCGGGCACCCTCTACCGGCACTTCCCGAACCGCGACGCGCTGCTCGACGCGATCCTGCAGAACTGGGTCGAGCGGGTCGAGGCGGCCACCGAGAAGACGCTGGCCCACGAGGGTCCGCCGCGCGAGCTGCTGCTGGAGTGGTTCCGCACCTATGTCGAGCTGATCAGCCTGCACAAGGGCGGCCCCGCGAAGATCACCTCCGCCCTCGGCGACCCCGAGTCGCCCATCCGCACCAAGTGCCAGGTGCTCACCGGTGCCGCCGAGCGCGTGATGGAGCGCCTGCGCGAGGAGCACGCGATCCGCGACGACGTCGACGCCGTCCGCGTGTGCCAGCTCGTCGGCGGCGTCGCCACGGTGGCCGACAACGGCGATCTCGACGCCGACGCGGTCGCTCCGCTGCTCGAGGTCGTCGCCGACGGACTGCTGCGCGCCTGATCCCCTCCCGGAGCAGGCGGATTCCGGGCCCGGGTGCTCGCGCCGGTAGATTGCGGCCCGTGCTGGACACCGTCTCCGTCGCCACCGCCGACCCTGACCGCGAGCAGCCGTGGGCCGACCTCGGCCTCAAGGCCGACGAGTACGCCCGGATCCGCGAGATCCTGGGCCGTCGTCCCACCAGCTCGGAGCTGGCGATGTACTCGGTGATGTGGAGCGAGCACTGCTCCTACAAGTCCTCCAAGGTGCACCTCAAGCAGTTCTCCGAGATCCCCCAGGAGACCGCCGCCGGCAAGATGCTGGCCGGCATCGGTGAGAACGCCGGCGTCCTCGACATCGGCCAGGGCTACGCGGTCACCTTCAAGGTCGAGTCGCACAACCACCCCAGCTACGTCGAGCCCTACCAGGGCGCGGCCACCGGCGTCGGCGGCATCGTCCGCGACATCCTCGCGATGGGCGCCCGCCCGGTCGCGGTCATGGACCCGCTGCGCTTCGGCCCCCTCGACGCCCCCGACACCCACCGCGTGCTGCCCGGGATCGTCGCCGGCGTCGGCGGCTACGGCAACTGCCTGGGCCTGCCCAACATCGGCGGCGAGGCCGTCTTCGACGAGACCTACCTCGGCAACCCGCTCGTCAACGCCCTGTGCGTCGGCGTCCTGCGGCACGAGGACCTCCACCTCGCCAAGGCCAGCGGCGTCGGCAACCAGGTGATCCTCTACGGCGCCAAGACCGGCGGCGACGGCATCGGCGGCGTCTCGGTGCTCGCCTCGGAGACCTTCTCCGAGGACGGCCCGGCCAAGCGCCCCAGCGTCCAGGTCGGCGACCCGTTCATGGAGAAGCTCCTCATCGAGTGCACCCTGGAGATCTTCGCGGCCGGCCTGGTCAGCGGCATCCAGGACCTCGGCGGCGCCGGCCTCTCCTGCGCCACCTCCGAGCTCGCCTCCGCCGGCGACGGCGGCATGCACGTCGATCTCGACAGGGTGCCGCTGCGCGACTCCACGCTCGCGCCCGAGGAGATCCTCATGAGCGAGAGCCAGGAGCGGATGATGGCCGTCGTCGAGCCCGACGACGTCGCCGCCTTCCTCGCCATCTGCGCCAAATGGGACGTCGACGCCGTCGTCATCGGCGAGGTCACCGACTCCGGCCGCCTCCAGATCGACTGGCACGGCGAGCGCGTCGTCGACGTGCCGCCGCGCTCGGTCGCCCACGACGGCCCCACCTACCACCGCCCCTTTGCCCGCCCCGACTGGCAGGACGCCCTCCAGGCCGACGCCGCCGAGGCGCTGGCCCGGCCCGCCACCGGCGCGGAGCTCGAGGAGACCCTGCTGCGGCTCGTCGCCTCGCCCAACCTGTGCGACAAGTCCTGGATCACCGACCAGTACGACCGCTACGTGCAGGGCAACACCGTGCTCGCCCAGCCCAGCGACAGCGGCATGATCCGCGTCGACGAGGACACCAACCTCGGCGTCTCGGTGGCCACCGACTGCAACGGCCGCTTCGCCAAGCTCGACCCCTACGCCGGCGCCCAGCTCGCGCTCGCCGAGGCCTACCGCAACGTCGCCACCGGCGGAGCCACCCCGCTGGCCGTCTCCGACTGCCTCAACTTCGGCTCGCCCGAGGACCCGAGCGTCATGTGGCAGTTCGCCGAGGCATGCCGCGGCCTCAAGGACGCCTGCCTCGAGCTCGGCGTCCCGGTCACCGGCGGCAACGTCTCGCTCTACAACCAGACCGGCGAGACCGCCATCCTCCCCACTCCGGTGGTCGCCGTCCTCGGCGTCATCGACGACGTCACGAAGCGGACGCCGTCGGCCTGGGCCGCCGAGGGCCTCGCCGTCGTCCTGCTCGGCGAGACCCGCGAGGAGCTCTCGGGCTCGGAGTGGGCCCACGTCGTCCACGGGCACCTCGGCGGCCTGCCGCCGCGGGTCGACCTGGCCGGGGAGAAGGCGCTGGCCGAGCTGCTGCGCGCCGCCGGCCCCGGCGCCGGGCTGCTCGCCTCGGCCCACGACCTCTCCGACGGCGGCCTGGCCCAGGCGCTCGTCGAGTGCTCGCTGCGCCACATGGTGGGTGCGGCGGTCGAGGTCGACGACGACCCCTTCGTCGCGCTGTTCTCCGAGTCCACCGGCCGCGTGCTGGTCACCGTCGACCCCGACGACGTCGAGGCGCTGCTCGACCTCGCCGAGCAGCACGGTGTCGCTGCCGCAGTGCTCGGCGCGACCGGCGGCGACTCGGTGATCGTCAGCGCCGCCGAGGCGCCCGAGCCGCTCTTCGCCACCCCGCTGCTCGAGATCCGGTCGCGCTGGATGGCGACCATCCCGGCTGCGATGGCCTGAGGTCGGCCCTCCCTGGTGGTCGAGGTGCGAGGAGCGCCAGCGACGAGCCCCGAGACCCGGTGGGACGGCGTGCGGTGCCGGTGGTGCCTCGGGTGCGGGGGTTTCGAGGCTCGCTTCGCTCGCACCTCAACCACCGGAGCTTGCCGGTGGTCGAGGTGCGAGGAGCGCCAGCGACGAGCCGCGAGACCCGGTGGGACGGACGGCGTCCGGTACGGCACTCCTCGGGCATCCGATCGACGCCCCGTGTCGAACGACCTGACGTGCGTCGCCGTAGCCTGCTGCTGACACCCGTCGTGGCCGCACTCGCCGCTGCCTGCGGCCGGGGCGAGGAGGAGGACGCAGACCGCATGCCCGACGCCCAGGGAGTCCGCCGCGTGCGCTACGGCTCCGACCCCAGCCAGTTCGGCGACCTCCACCTCCCCGACGGCGAGCCGCTCGGGCTCGCGGTGATCGTGCACGGCGGTTTCTGGCGTGCGCAGTACGGGCTCGACCTCGGCACGCCCCTGGCCGAGTCGCTGCGCGACCGCGGCTGGGCGGCCTGGAACATCGAGTACCGCCGGGTCGGGAACGGCGGCGGCGTGCCCGCCACGCTGGACGACGTCCGCGCGGCGATCGCGAAGACCGCCGACTTCGACCTGGGCGTGGAGACCGTGGTCGGCATCGGCCACTCCGCCGGCGGTCACCTGGTCACCTGGGCCGGGGGCGACCCGCAGGGCGGTGTCCTGACCCACGTCATCTCCCAGGCCGGGGTGGTCGACCTCGCCACGGCGGCCGCGGGGAACCTGGGCTCAGGGGCGGTCGCGGCGTTCCTGGGGCACCCGTACGGCCCCGACGACCGCGACGTCGACCCGATCGCGATGCTGCCGATCGACGTCCCCGTCTGGTGCGTGCACGGCACCGACGACACGATCGTCCCGATCAGCCAGTCCGAGGCCTATGTCGCAGCTGCGACCGACGCCGGCGGCACCGCAGAGCTCGTGCGGGTCGACGGCGACCACTTCGTCGTCATCGACCCCGACTCCGCCGCCTGGGCGCGCACCCTGGAGATCCTCGACGGCATCCTCGCCTGATGCGGGCCCGGTGACCCATCGGTCCGGGCGCGGCACCGCCCGCACCAGCCGGCTCGCCGTCGGCACGAGGGCCGAGAGTCCGCACGCCGCGGCGGCCAGCAGGACGCCGTCCCGTCCGCCCCAGGTGTGCAGCAGCACTCCGGCGAGCACCGGGGCCAGCGGCAGCGGGAGCATCGAGACGAACTGGCTCGCCGCATGGAGGCGGCCGACCAGCTCCGGCGGGGTGATGCGCAGCCGGTAGCTGGCCATGCCCGCGTTGCCGGCCGGGTTGAGCAGCAGCACGCCGACCAGGGCGGCCGCCACGACGGCCGGGTGCGGCCAGAACGCCATCGGGATCGCCAGCGGCAGCGGGCTCCAGGCCACGCCGATCGTCAGCCAGCCGGTGGGCAGGCGCCGGATCATGCGGGGTGCGAGCAGGGCGCCGAGGATGCCGGCCGCGGCCGAGGCCGTCTCGACCAGGCCGATGTGCAGGGGCGGGACGCCGTCCTCGACCAGTCGCAGCACCGCCAGCAGGAACAGGGTGTTCATGGTCAGGTTGGTGAGCGACGCCCACCCGCTCAACAGCCGGAACAGCGGGTGCCGCAGCAGGTAGGCGAGTCCCTCGCGCAGCTCGGCGCGGGCCGAGCGGCCGCTGCGCGGCGGTGCGGAGAGGTCGCTGCGCAGGCCGCGCAGCAGGATCGCCGCCGCGAGGTAGGTCGCCGCGTCGGCGAGCAGCGGCAGCCAGCGGGCGAGGCCGTAGGCCAGGCCGCCGAGCGGTCCGCCGACGAGACCGGCGACGTGCTGGCGGCCCTGGTTGAGGCTGAGGGCCTCGGGAAGCCGTTCGGGCGGGACGACGGTGCGCACGGCCGCCGTCTCCGCCGGCCCCAGCAGCCCGGCGGCGACGCCCGAGGCCAGCGCGGTGACCAGCAGGTGGGGGAGGCCGAGCACGCCGAGGATCGCGGCGGCCGCGGCGGAGCCGTACGCGATCGCGCCGAGCAGTGCCGCGCCGCGCATGATCCGCCCGCGGTCGACCCGGTCGGCGAGGACGCCGGCGGGCAGCAGGGTCGCCACGAGGCCGAGCAGGTGGGCGGCCTCGACGAGTGCCGCGAGCGCGACCGAGCCGGTGAGCGCGTAGCCCAGGAGCGGGAAGACGAAGGTGCTCATGCGGGAGCCGAGCTCGTTGAGGGTCTGGCTGATCCAGAGGAGGCGGAAGTCGCGCATATCCGCACCGTATGATGCGCACGTTATATTGCGCAATAGAACGTGCGCACTGAGTGGTGCGGGATTCCGCTAGGGTGACCGCGTGGGCACTCCCGTCGACGACGTCCGCGTGCTGCGGGCCATCGCGCACCCCGTGCGCAACCAGATCCTCGGCGAGCTCGACGCCGTCGGCTCCCTGCGTGCCGCCGACATCGCGGCCCGCCTGGGCATCCCCGCCAACCAGGCCTCCTTCCACCTGCGCCAGCTCGCGAAGTACGGCCTGGTCGAGGAGGACCCCGACGCCGCCCGTGACCGTCGCGACCGCGTCTGGCGGGTCGTCGACAGCGGGGGTCTCGAGGTCGACACCGGCCGGGTCGGAGCGGCGCCGGGAGGCGCCGCCGCCGCGCGCGTCTACCTGGGTGCGGCCGCGACCGAGGCCCACCGGCTGGTCGACCTCTGCTACGCCCCGCCCTCCGCTGCGCCGCAGGGCATCCACCGCTCCAGCAGCGACGACCGGCTGCTGCTCTCCTCCCAGGAGGCGCGTGAACTGCGCGAGGAGCTCACCGCCCTCGTCGACCGCTGGCGCGAGCGCGGCCGCAGCGGCCCCAGCGGCCCCGGTGGCCCCAGTGACGAGCGGGACGAGCGTCGCACCTACATCCTCCACTCCATGCTCGTGCCCCGCCCGCCCGTCGAGGCGGCGGAGGCGGCGGAGACCGCCGAGACGGACGACGCCTGATGCCCGCCCGTCTGCGCCCCGCCGATCCCGCCGACGTCGCCGCCGCCTTGGCGCGGCATCGTGCGGGCACCGCCGAACGGGCCGACCTCAAGCTGCTGGTCAAGCACGTGCTCGCCGTCCTGGAGACCCGTGCGCCGGGCCGCTCGGTGGAGGTGCGGGTGCCGCCGTTCGCGGCGATCCAGATGATCGAGGGGGTGCGCCACACCCGCGGCACGCCTCCCGCGGTCGTCGAGACCGACGCCGCCACGCTCATCGCGCTGGCGACCGGCGACCTCGCGTGGGCCGATGCCGAGGCGAGCAGTGCGGTCCGGGCCAGCGGCGAGCGCGCGGATCTCGCTCCCTACCTGCCCGTGCTGTGATCGGTCGCGTCCTCATCGCTCGAGGGGGTCGATGAGGCGGACGGCCGTGGTGATGCTGTCGGTGATCGCCGGGTCGCCCGTCCAGGCCGCGACGTCGAGCGCCGTGTCGGCGAACTTGATGACGTGCTCGTCGCCGTGGCGGGCCGCGAGGGCGAAGGCGTCGCGGACGTCGTCCGGCCGCTCGACCGGTGGCGGGGTCCATCCGGCTCGCACGGGGTACACCGCGTGGAGGGTGGCGCTGGCGGCCCACGCGGCCGACGCGCTGAGGGGCCACCACTCGCGGGGCACCGAGGGGAGCGTGCGCAGCACTGCGTTGGACGCCGTCGAGGCGTGCACGACCATCACCGCGTTGCCGCCGGCGGCTTGCGGGTAGCGGTGCACGTTGGCCTCGACGAGGCGACGCAGCAGGTCCGGCACCTCCTCCGGCTCGGGCGTCCACGCGGCGTGAGGTGCCGGGCGCTCCTCGGCGGCGAGGGCGGCGAAGCGCTCGCCGAGCCCGCCCCGGTCGCGCGCGATCGGCGCGACGGCGTCCAGCGCCGCCCGCGGTTCGGGCCCGAGGGGGACGCCGGCCGTCGGCGCCGGCATCCAGGCCGCGGCCCAGTAGCCCAGGGCATGGGCGAGTTCGCGCTCGCCGACCGCGAGGTCGACACGGTGGTCGCGCAGGGCGCGGGTCACGTGACCGACACGGATGATCGGGTGGGTCGCCGCCCCGGCCAGGCCCGGCAGCAGGCGCGGCCACCAGACGCCGAGCACCTCCTGCCAGCCACGCTCGGCGACCTCGCGTTCGAAGGTGGCGATCCAGGAGGGCAGACGCCCGCGATCGCCCAGCGCCTCGTCGCGTTCGGCGAGGGGGAGCGGGTCGGCCGTGGGCAGCGGCTGGTGGAGGCGCGAGCCGTAGGTGGTGAGCCAGGGCTCGATCTCCTCGGCGAGGCCGTGCCGTTGGAGGGCCTCGACGACCATCGGAGCGTGGTTGCTCAGGTAGCCGTCGTACTCGGGGCCGCGGGCCTGCGCGTGCAGCCACGCGTCGGAGAGCGTGGCGAGGTCGGTGTCGGTGGGAGTGGTCTCGAAGGTGGAGGTCATGCGACCATCGAAGAACCTCAACAATGGTTGAGGTCAAGAGGGAGGATCCCGGGGAGATGGCCGCTCGCTCGTTGCTCACGCCGTCCGAGGTCGTCGCCCGCAGCGGCGTGCCGGTCTCCGCGTTGCACTTCTACGAGCGTGAGGGACTGATCGAGGCCGAGCGCACGACCGGCAACCAGCGGCGCTACCACCGCGACGTCCTGCGGCGCCTGGCGTTCATCCGGGTCTCGCAGTCGGTGGGTGTGCCGCTGCGGGAGATCGCGGCCGCCCTCGACTCCCTGCCGAGCGGACGCACGCCGACGAAGGCCGACTGGGCCCGGCTCTCCCGCGGGTGGCGACGCGACCTCGAGAACCGCATCGCCGCGTTGGAGGACCTGCGCGACCGGCTCGAGGGCTGCATCGGCTGCGGCTGCCTCTCGCTGCGCTCCTGCTCGCTCTACAACCCCGCCGACACCCTCGCCGCCGAGGGCCCCGGGGCGCGGCGGCTGCCCTCGGTCGCCGAGGGTAGGTTGCGACCATGACGCTCACCCGCGACGAGATCGCGGCCCGGATCACCACCCTGCTCCCCGGGCTGCGCCACGACCTGGACGACCTCATCCGCATCGAGTCGGTCAGTGCCGACCCCGCCCGCGCCGGGGAGGTGGAGCGCAGCGCCCAGAAGGTGAAGGAACTGCTCGAGGCCGAGGGCTGCACGGCCGAGATCGTGAGGGACGGCGAGCACGGCGCGCCGGCGGTCATCGCGCACAAGCCCGGGCCCGAGGGTGCGCCGCAGGTGCTGCTCTACGCCCACCACGACGTCCAGCCCGAGAACGACCACGCCGACTGGGACTCCGCGCCGTTCGAGCCGACCGAGCGCGGCGAGCGGCTCTACGGCCGCGGCGCGGCCGACGACAAGGCCGGCATCATCACCCACCTGGCCGCCCTGCGGGTCTTCGGCGACGACCTGCCGGTCGGGCTCACGTTCTTCATCGAGGGCGAGGAGGAGGTCGGCTCGGAGACCCTGCCGGCGCTGCTCGCGGCCCACCGCGACCGGCTGCGCGCCGACGTCATCGTCATCGCCGACTCCGGCAACTGGGACATCGGCGTCCCGGCGCTCACCACCAGCCTGCGCGGCCTCGTGCGCCTCGACGTCGAGGTGCGCACGCTGAGCCACGCCGTCCACTCGGGCATGTGGGGCGGGCTCGTGCCCGACGCCGTCATGACCCTGGCGCGCCTGCTCGCCACCCTCCACGACGACGCCGGCAACGTCGCCGTCGCCGGGCTGCACGCCGGCCCGGCCGCCGATGTCGAGTACCCCGAGGAGCGGCTGCGTGCCGAGTCGGGCGCGGCCCCGGGCATCGAGTGGATCGGCTCGGGTTCCACCGTCGAGCGGCTGTGGACCAAGCCCGCGATCTCGATCACCGGCTTCGACGCCCCCAAGGTCGAGGGCGCCTCCAACACCCTCGTGCCGGCGGCCCGTGCCCGCATCTCGATGCGCATCGCCCCCGGCGACACCGCGGCCAGTGCGCTGGCCGCGCTCGAGGAGCACCTGCGCGCACACGTGCCGTGGGGCGCCACCCTCACCACCACCGTCGTCGACACCGGCGAGGCCACCAGCATCGACGCCACCGGCCCCGCCTACGACGCCGCGCGCGAGGCCTTCACGGAGGCCTGGGACGGCGTCGCGCCGGTCGACATGGGGGTCGGCGGATCGATCCCGTTCATCGCCGAGTTCCTCGAGACCTTCCCCGAGGCCAGCGTGCTCGTCACCGGCGTCGAGGACCCCGACACCCGTGCCCACGGCGCCAACGAGGGCCTCCACCTCGCCGAGTTCGAGCGGGTGCTGGTGGCCGAGTCGCTGCTGCTCACGAAGCTGGCGCAGCGCTAGGCGGCGTCAGCGGCAACCGCACGCGGAAGGTGGAGCCCGAGCCCAGCTCGGACTCCACCTCCACGCGGCCGCCGTGCCGGGCGATGATCCGGGCGGCGATGACCAGGCCGAGGCCGGTCCCCTCGCGGCTGCGGGCCTGGGGGTTGTCGGTGCGGAAGAACTCCGTGAACAGCCGGTCGCGGTCCTCGGGCGAGATGCCGATGCCGTCGTCGACGATCTCGACGACGGCTTCCGTGGTGGCGGTCTCGGCGCGGGCGGCGACCCGCACGGTGCCGCCCGCCTCGGAGTACTTCACGGCGTTGCCGACGAGGTTGATCATGACCCGCTCGATCTCCGCGGCGTCCCCGGTGGTCCACAGGTCGCCCCGGTACTCCTCGACCAGGGCGATCCCCGCGCGCGCCGCCCGGATCGAGAGCAGTTCGACGGCGGCGTGACAGGCCTCGCGCAGGTCGACCAGCCGGTCGGGCAGCGCCCGGTCGGCGTCGTCGACGAGGGCGAGGCTGATCAGGTCGGTGACCACCCCGGAGAGCCGCTGCGTCGCCCGCGCCACCCGCGCGACGGCACCGGTCAGGTGGGGATCGACCACCTCGCCGTCCCCGCTGCCGTCCCCGTCGCCGACCCCACCGGAGCCGCCCGGGCGGCCCATCGCGGCCTCCTGGAGGTCGCCGAGGTGCCCGAGCATCGAGCCGATCGGCTGTCGCAGCTCACGGCCGACCGCGGCCACCAGGCGGCCGCGGTACGCCGAGGCCTCCTGCTCGCGGGCGTAGGCGCGGGCGGTCAGGACGACGCGCCCGAGCTCCTCGCCCATGTCGCGCAGGGCGGCGACCTCCTCGTCGGTCCAGTCGCGATCGGAGGTCGTGCGGCGCACCACGATGCGTCCGAAGCAGTCGGGGCCGGCGCCGATGGGGGCCAACATGCCGGTCGCGGGCCCGGCCGGCGCGAAGGCCGCCCGGACGATCGCGAACTCGCGAGGGTCGATGATGTCGTTGCTCTGCGTGCGCGGGCCGATGGCCGAGGCGACGCCCCGCTGCCAGCACCGTTCTGCGGCCCGGTCGACGATCTCGGGCAGCCGCGGGTCCAATCCAACGAGGGGATCGGGGCCGCGCGGGTGGCCGGCCACCCGCACGTCGACCTCGTCGACCCGCAGGAGGCGGCGCAGGGTCGAGGTCACCTCGTCGAGGGCGCGGTCGAGGTCGAGCTGCTCGTTGGCGCGACGCACCAGTTGAGCCGCGCCCTGCGCGAGTCGGGCGCGTTCGAGCAGGCGCTGGTTGCGGATCGCGCGGGCCAACGGCCGTGCCGCGAGCAGCGCCGAGGCCGCCATCCGCGACCGCGCCTCGCCCTCGGGACGGCGTCCGTCGATCGGGAGGTCGAACCACACCAGACCGAGGTTCACGCCGTCGTCCTCGACGGGCAGGACGAGCAGGTCGTAGGGATGCCAGGCGCCTGGGTCGTCCGCGAGGTCGCGGGTCGGCTCGTCGGCGGTCCAGATGTCGGCGACCACCTCGACGGCCTCGTCCTCG
Source organism: Nocardioides fonticola (assembly GCF_039536805.1). Classification (NCBI taxonomy): domain Bacteria; kingdom Bacillati; phylum Actinomycetota; class Actinomycetes; order Propionibacteriales; family Nocardioidaceae; genus Nocardioides; species Nocardioides fonticola. The sequence goes on from NZ_BAAAZH010000020.1 coordinate 174,110, forward strand.
GGGAGGAACAGCAGCCGGTCCCACGGCCGGCCGCGGCGCAGGATCTCCTCGACCTCGCCGAGCGGGGTCACCCGACCGACCAGCTCCGGTGGGGCCTGCGGGCCGCCGACGGCGACGATGGTGATCTCGCCGACCGCTCGGGGCACGCTCAGGCTGGCGATCCCGAATCCGGTGGCGGCGGCCAGGGCGTCGAGGTGCGCGGTGAGCTCGCCGACGTCCTCGCCCCGGGCCTCGATCGAGCCGCCCGCCCACTCGCCCCCGGTCACGACGCGTCCTCGGCCGTGAGGAGCGGCAACCGGATGCGGGCGACCGTGCCCTCGCCGGCCACCGACTCCAGTCGGAGGTCGCCGCCGGCGCCGTCGACGACGCGGGCGGCGACGGCCAGCCCGAGCCCGGCGCCGGGCCGGCTGCGCACCCGCGGATCGGCGGAGCGGAAGAACTCCGTGCCGACCTGCGGGAGCTCGGTGGCGGAGATGCCCCAGCCCTCGTCGACGACGGCGAGCGAGACGCGTGCGCCGTCGTCCTCGACCCGCACCACCACCGTGGTCGTGGAGCCCGGATCGGAGTACCGCACCGCGTTGACGAGCAGGTTGGCGACGACGCGGGTCAGCAGGTCGGACTCGAGGGGGACGAGGATCCGTGCGGGATGCTCGGGAGCGTCGAGCATGACGGTGATGCCCGCGGTGCGGGCGCTCGCCGCCGTGCGGGCGACCGCGACACGGGCGGCGGCCACGAGGTCGCCGACACCCTCCCCGATCGGTGCGGCGGTCCAGGTGCGCGAGAGCAGCAGCAGGTCGTCGACGATGGCCTGCACCCGGTCGCCGGACTCCCGGATGCCCTGGGCGGCGGCCAGCAGGCCGGGGCGGTCGCCCGCGGCGTCCTCGACGAGCTCGAGGAACCCCTGAGCGGCGGTCAGCGGGGCCTTCAGCTCGTGGGCCATCGTGCTGACGACCTGCGCTCGTTCCGCGGCCTGACGCTGCTCGCGTTCGAACAGCTCGGCGACGTGGAGAGCGCTGCCGATGTCGCGGCCGAGCTCGACGGCGGCCCGCAGCTCGAGATCGGTCCAGTCGGGTCGACCCGCCCCGCGGAGCAGGATCAGCGCTCCGAAGGCCTGCTCGCGCCACCCGACCGGTACGAGCATCACGCTGTCCAGGTCGCGCTCCTCCAGCCCGGCCAGCACGAGGGCGCGGACCTCCTCGGGCACGTCGTCGGGCACCGTCCGGCTCGGGGAGATCACCGAGACGACGCCGCGCTGCCAGTACCCCCGGGCGCTGGCGAGCGCGCCCTCCGAGAGCGTCGAGAGCAGGCGGTGGGGCTGCGCCTGGGCGGGATCGAGGGCGTTGACGACCGGGCCGTGGCCGGTGCCGAGGTCGGCGTAGACGACGTCGACGCCGAGGTGGTCGAGGAGCGTCGCCGCTGCCGCCTCGGCCACCGCGGCGCGGGTGCGCTGGGCGAGGTGCCGACGGACCCGCACGCGACTGTCCTCGGCGAGCTGGACCGCGCGGCGCAGTCGCACCTCCTGGTCGATGCGCTGCACGAGCGCGCCGACCGGTCCGGTGATGTGGTCGAGGGTCGTCAGGACGGCCTCGTCGGGACGGCGTCCGTCGAGGGGGTCGTCGACCTGGAACCAGACCAGGGGGCGCCCGTCCTCGTCGCGATGCACCGAGCCCCAGTAGTCGGTGACGCCCCACCGGGCGGGGTCGCCGGACGCGCCCGTGTCACCGCCGGCACCGCTGCCACCGCCGGCACCGATGGCACCGGTGCCGTCGGGGAGCCCCTGCGTGGGCGTGGGCACGTGGAACGCCCACAGGGCGTGGGCCCGGTCCTCCTCGCGCGCGAAGTACGCGCTGCCGCGCTGCAGGTGCGGCTCGCCGACGGTGTCGGCGAAGACCGCGTCGGGGATGTGGGTGCCCAGCAACGGGTGGTGACGCCCGTCGGTCGATGCGCCCGCCACGATCTGGAACTCGCCGGTGACCCGGTGCACCGCGGCGATCGCCAGCCGGCAGCCGGTGACCCGGCGGACGACGTCGGCCAGCCGCTCGAGTTCCCGGTCGTGGTCGAGCACGCCGCCCAGCGCGTCCTCGATGTCGGCGAGGAGGGCGGCGGCGCGCTCCGGCATCCGCGAACCTCCGCTTCTCAGGCTGACCCTGCTCGGGCCGACCCGGGATCGGCGCCTCGGGTCGAACGGGCGAGGTTCCCCAACGTAGGGCAGGTCACGTCCGGGTGCGGGCGATATTGGGAGGTCGGCGACCCCGGCCCGTAGGATGACGCCGTGCCCGCCGCTGAACGCAGACGCAAGGGCGGCGACGGTCGTCTGACCGCCGCTCTGGACCCCCAGGACCAGGGACCCCAGGACGCCTGCGGCGTCTTCGGCGTCTGGGCTCCTGGCGAGGACGTCGCCAAACTGACCTACTTCGGTCTCTACGCCCTGCAGCACCGGGGCCAGGAGTCTGCCGGCATCGCCGTGAGCAACGGCCGCCAGATCCTGGTCTACAAGGACATGGGCCTCGTCTCCCAGGTCTTCGACGAGACCACCCTCGACTCCCTCCAGGGCCACCTCGCGATCGGCCACTCGCGCTACTCCACCACGGGTGCGAGCACCTGGCAGAACGCCCAGCCGACCTTCCGGCCGACCGTCGACGGCTCGATCGCCCTGGGCCACAACGGCAACCTGATCAACACCCACGAGCTGCGCGAACTCGTCGACGCCCTGCCCGGCCCCGACGACGAGCTCGACCTGCACACGCGGCCGCAGGAGAACTCCACCAACGACACCGGTCTGGTCACGGCGCTGCTGGCCCACCACCCCGACACCACGCTGGAGGAGCGGGCCCTCGAGGTGCTGCCGATCCTGCGCGGGGCGTTCTGCTTCGTGTGGATGAACGAGGGCACGCTCTACGCCGCCCGCGACCCGCAGGGCATCCGCCCGCTCGTGCTCGGCCGCCTCGACTCCGGCTGGGTGGTGGCCTCCGAGGACGCCGCCCTGGCCACCGTCGGCGCCAGCGTCGTCCGCGAGGTCGAGCCGGGCGAGATGATCGTCATCGACGAGAACGGCCTGCGCTCCCACCGCTTCGCCGAGCCCGCGCCCAAGGGCTGCGTCTTCGAGTACGTCTACCTGGCCCGGCCCGACGCCACGATCAGCGGCCGCAGCGTGCACCAGGCCCGCGTCGAGATGGGCCGCGAGCTGGCCCGCCAGTACCCCGTCGACGCCGACCTCGTCATGCCGGTGCCCGAGTCCGGTACCCCGGCCGCCGCCGGCTACGCCGAGCAGTCCGGCATCCCCTTCGGCCAGGGCTTCGTGAAGAACGCCTACGTCGGCCGCACCTTCATCCAGCCCAGCCAGACCCTGCGCCAGCTCGGCATCCGGCTCAAGCTCAACGCGCTCGAGCACATGGTGCGCGGCAAGCGCGTCGTCGTCGTCGACGACTCCATCGTGCGCGGCAACACCCAGCGCGCCCAGGTGCGCATGCTGCGCGAGGCCGGCGCGCTCGAGGTGCACGTGCGCATCTCCTCGCCGCCGGTGAAGTGGCCCTGCTTCTACGGCATCGACTTCGCCACCCGCGCCGAGCTCATCGCCAACGGCCTCGACGTCGACGAGATCGCCGCGAGCGTCGGTGCCGACAGCCTCGGCTACATCTCGCTGGAGGGCATGATCGAGGCCACCGGCCAGACCGCCGACCGCCTGTGCCAGGCCTGCTTCACCGGCGAGTACCCGGTGGCCCTCCCCGACGAGTCGCTGCTCGGCAAGCACCTCCTCGAGGTGTCGCTGAAGTCCCCCACCGCCGGCAAGGCGCTGCCCGTCCTGAACAACCCCTAGGAGGGGCCGTGACCGACTCCCAGAACGCCTACGCCCGGGCCGGCGTCGACATCGACGCCGCCGACAAGGCGATCGAGCTGATGAAGGGCTGGGTCGAGAAGGCCCGCCGGCCCGAGATGATCGGCGGCCTCGGCGGCTTCGCCGGCCTCTTCGACGCCTCGGTGCTCACCCGCTACCAGCGCCCGCTGCTGGCCACCTCGACCGACGGCGTCGGCACCAAGGTCGCCATCGCCCAGGCGATGGACGTGCACGACACCATCGGTTTCGACCTCGTCGGCATGGTCGTCGACGACCTCGTCGTGTGCGGCGCCGAGCCGCTGTTCATGACCGACTACATCGCCACCGGCCGCGTCGTCCCCGAGCGGATCGCCGCGATCGTCAAGGGCATCGCGGAGGCGTGCGTCCAGGCCGGCTGCGCGCTCATCGGCGGCGAGACCGCCGAGCACCCTGGCCTGCTCGCCCCCGACGAGTACGACGTCGCGGGCGCCACCACCGGCGTCGTCGAGGCCGACCACCTGCTGGGCCCCGGCCGGGTGCGTCCGGGCGACGTCGTCCTGGCCATGGAGGCCAGCGGTCTGCACTCCAACGGCTACTCCCTGGTGCGCCACGTCTTCCTCACCGAGGCGCAGTGGGCGCTCGACCGGCAGGTCGAGGAGCTGGGCCGCACCCTCGGCGAGGAGCTGCTGGTGCCGACCCGCATCTACGCCAAGGCGTGCCTCGACCTGGCCCGCACCACCGGCGTCCACGCGATGGCCCACATCACCGGCGGCGGCCTGGCGGCCAACCTGGCGCGGGTGATGCCCGTCGAGCTCTCGGCCCGCCTCGACCGCGCCACCTGGACCCCGCAGCCGATCTTCGACCTCGTGCGCCGCGTCGGCGAGGTCTCCCAGCCCGACCTCGAGGCCACCCTCAACTGCGGTGTCGGCATGGTCGCGCTGCTGCCCGAGGCCGACGTCGACGCCGCGATCGCGCTGCTCGGCGGGCACGGCATCCGGGCCTGGGCGGCGGGCGAGGTGGTCGCCGGCGGCGAGGGTCGGGTCGAGCTGGCCGGTCAGCACCCGGGCTGGTGAGCCGGGCCGCTGCGGCGGCGCCGTCCCCGTGACGGATTTCTCGGACGTGAGTGTGCGGGAACACCGGGTGACCGGGTACCGTTGCGCACACGAGAGACTCAAGTTGAGCCCGGGAGCCCTGGTGCCCCGGCCGAGCGTGCGAGGGGGCTGACCCTATGGGGCGCGGCCGTGCAAAGGCCAAGCAGACGAAGGTCGCCCGCGACCTGAAGTACCGTACCCACGAGACGGACTTCAGCGCGCTGGCGCAGGAGCTGCATGGCGAATCTGGCAGCAGTGACGACCACGACGATCAGGACGAGTGGTCGGACTACGCGAACCGCTCGCGCGACTGACCTCCTACCTCCTCCGCGCGATCACCACGTCACCGTGTGATCCGTAGCCGACGACGCGTCCGCCCCGGCGGGTGCCGTCGAAGGTCACGAGGAGTTCGGGCTCGCCGTCGTCCCCCGGGACGAGCGTGGGCCACGGGATGTTCGTCGGGTACGGCGCCGTCAGGGTGCCGCGCTCGACGAGGTCGAGATCGAGGACGGCGTAGCGACGGCGCCCGCGCCGTGAGTCGGGTCCGTCGCTGACGAGCACCCACCGGTGCCCTGCGGCGTCCTGGTGCAGCGTCGTGCCCTCCGTGGCGCGGCGCCCGGTGTCGGCGGCGCGCAGTCGCAGCCGATCGAGGTCGGGCCCTTCGGCGACCCCCGGACCGAACACGAACCACCGGCGGGCGCTCACGAAGCCGACCAGCCACCCCTCGCCCTGGCGCACCAGGTGCGGGTCCCAGACGCCCACCGACCCGGCGGGGGCGGGGATGGCGAGCGGTCGGGTGGTCAGGAGGTGGCGCCCTCGCGTCAGCGGCGTCCAGGCGGGCACGTCGGCCAGCACCGCGTCGACGCGCGCGCCGGGGCGGGCCTCGTCGAAGTCGCCCCAGGTGCTGGTGGCGACCAGCCAGCGGCGGGCCGGCCGGTCGAGGACGACGTGGGTCGCGTGGTCGCCGAAGGCACCTCGCCGGTCGGGACGCCGGAAGAACAGGTCGGCGCGGTGGGTGAGCTCGAGGGTGTCGGTGGCCAGGTGCCACAGCGAGGTGTGCGCGGTGTCGAAGAACCCGGGGCCGGCGCTGGTGGCGCTCAGCAGCACCCCGCCCTCCTCCGGGCCGTCCTCTGAGCCGTCCTCCGGGCGCACCGGCGTGCCGTCCTCGTGGGTGACCAGACGCAGGTCGCGCAGCCCCAGTTGGCCGAAGCCGCCGGCGCGCAGAGAGGTCACCGGACCGTCGTGCTCGACGACGAGACCCGCCAGCCACGCCTCGTCGCGGGTGTCGGCGACGACCGGGTCGCGGGCCAGGTCGACCCGGGCCCGCGCCGTCCAGTCCTCGCCGTCCTCGCCCTTCTCGCCGGCACCGTCGGCGGTCAGCACGGTGGCGTGGGTGCCGGTGAGGGTGAGCGCGATGCGGGTGGCCTGCGGCGAACGCGCGCTGCGTCGGCTGCGGTGCTCGGTGACGAGGTCGCCGTGGGTCAGGCGCAGCCAGGCCGTCGCGCCGTCGTGGACCGCCTCGATCACCACGTCGGCCGAGCGCAGGCGCAGCACGACGTCGGCCCGGTCGACGCCGGGCGGCCCGAGGGTCGCCTCGACGGCGGCGTAGGGGGCCGGCTGGGGCAGCGCGTGCGCCGAGGCCGGGCCCGGATCGGTCAGCTCGACGGCGGTCGAGGTGGGGCTGACCAGGCGCACCGGACGACGTCGGACCGCCTCGACGAACTCCGGGAAACGCGGGGTGGCGGCCACGCCCCGATCGTAGCTAGACCGGGGCGGGCCGCCAGCGCGCCAGGAGGAGCGCTCAGTTGAGCGCCATGCGCGGTTCGCCGTTGGTCAGACCGGTGCCGCTGATGGTGCAGGTGCCGCTTCGCGGGGCGCCGGCGTTCCAGGCCTGGCGCACGCAGCTGCGCAGCGCCAGCTGCGCCCAGTAGTTCGGGTGCAGCGACTCCTGGATGTAGTACGGGCTGGAGCCGGCGGTGGTGACGGTGCGGATCTGGTTGATCCATTCGGTCTTGTCGACCGCGCCCGCCTGGGTCCAGCTCGTCAGGCCCTTCTCCTCATAGAGGCCCACCGTGTTCTCGCACAGGCGCCGGCCGTTGAAGGCCGAGGCCAGGTTGAGGGTGCGCACGTTCGTGAGGCCCGAGGCCGTGATCGCGCCGCTGACGGTGCTGTTGATCGTGGGCAGGGCGGTGGCGTTGGCCCAGTTCGCGTCGGCGTCCCAGAAGCCGCAGCCGCCGGTGCTCTGGCGGGTGTAGCCGCTCTGGGAGTAGCGGAAGCCGGAGGCGTTGGGGATCGGCGAGGGGTAGTTCTGCACCAGCAGGGTCCAGGCGGTGTCGGCGTACCCGGCGTTGCGCATCGCGGTGCGCAGGTTCTGCAGGCCGGTGGCGATGCGGGCCTTGACCGCGGCGATGTTGGCGCTGGTGAAGTTGGCCGTCACCGAGCTGTCGTCGTTGCAGTAGTCCTTGGCCCAGCTGGGGGAGTAGAGGAAGTCGACGACGCAGCTCTGCACGATCGAGCCGAAGTTGAAGTCGTTGCCGCCGATGGAGACCACCACGAGCTTCACGTTGTGGGTGGTGGCGAACTGCTGGAGCGCCTTGGCCTGGCCGATGTGGCCGGCGCCGTCGTCGGCGAAGTCCAGGCCCGGCTTGAAGTTGCCGTCGGAGTCGGTGAACGTCGAGGTCTTCGCGCCCGAGCAGGCCAGGTTGGCGCCCAGCGTGCCCGAGCCGATGAACGCCTCGGCCGCCTTGCTGCGGTGGCAGCGGGGGATCGCCTCGCCCGAGGCGGTGTCGTTGTAGGCCGCCGCGCCCAGGGCGTCGGCGTAGGCCGAGGAGCTGTTGGAGTTGCCGGCCCATCGACCGGCCTCCCCGGAGATGTAGGAGTCGCCGACGGTGACGACGTACGGCGTCCCGACACCGGGGCCGTCCGCGCCCGCGGGCGCGGCGGTCAGGGTGAGGGCGCCGAGGCCGCCGGCGAGGAGGGCGAGGGCGGTGGCCGAGGCGGCGAGGAGACGGGGTGAGCGGCGCATGAGCTGCCTTTCGTGCTGGGTTCCGAGACCCTCGGGAACCTAGTGGTGACCCAGCTCACAGCGGAAGGTGCGACGGGTGAACTCCACCCGTCCGGTCCGCGGCCCGCCGTCCCGTGGCAGCCCCGTCAGCGCAGCACGAGGACGATGCCGACCACGCCGGGCAGCACCCCGAGCAGCAGCCACGGCGTCAGCGGGGAGCGCTTGTGGATCATGAAGCCGGCCGCGATCGCGATGACGCCGAAGGCCGAGGCGATGATGTTGAGCCCGATCTGGGCGGTGCGCTGGCTGTCGTCGATGAAGAGCGTGCCGATCACCAGACCGACCGAGAGGTGCAGGATCGTGGTCACCACGAGGGCCGACATCACCCACTGCTGCACCCGCGTCGTCGAGCGCGAGGTGGGCCGCGGCGGCGGGTTGTTCGGGTCGATGAGGTGACGGCGGCGCGGTGCGGGCGCGTTGGTATCGGCGGGGGTCACGTCCCGATCCTCCCCCGTCGCCGGGCGCCGGAGCAGTGGCCATGGTCCCGAACCCCCGCGCGATCGGTGTAACCGCAGTCACACTGGATCGTTGCCACGACGTGCGTGCCCCCACCCGCGTCCTCGTGTCCACCGTGCTGGGCCTCGGCCTGCTGCCGGGCCTCGTGGCCGGCCTCGATCCCGGCGGCGTCCTCCCGTCGGCGGGTGCCGAGGCGGCACCGGGCGCCGTCGCCTCGCCGGTCGCGGCCACCGCCACCTCGGCGGTGCGCGGCCTCCACGTCGCGGTGGTCTCGACCCGGGCCGACCTGGTCTCCGGGGGCGATGCGCTGATCGAGGTGCGCTCGGCCTCGCCGCGCTTCACCGTGCGGGCCGGCGGGCGCGACGTCACGCGGGTGTTCCGGTCGGTCGGGTCCGGGCGCCACCTCGGGCTCGTCGACGGCCTGCCGCTCGGGCGCACGACGATCACGGCGACCGCGGCCGGCCGCAGCGACCGCGTGGTCGTGGTGAACCATCCGGCGGGCGGACCGGTGCTCTCCGGCCCGCAGACCCGCCACTACCGCTGCCCCGAGGGCACGCGGACGCCGCGGTGCGAGGCGCCGGCGCGCTACGACTTCCTCTACCGCTCCACCGACCCGACCAGCACCGGGCTCCAGCCCTACGACCCCGCGGACCCGCCGTCCGACATCGCCACGACGACGACCGACGCCGGCGTCGAGGTGCCCTTCGTCGTGCGCCGCGAGCAGGGCTACCTCGACCGCGACCGCTACACGATCCTCACCCTCTTCCGCCCGGGGAAGGCGTGGACGGCGGCGCAGCCGCAGCCGCAGTGGAACCACAAGGTGCTCGTGCCGCACGGCGGCGGCTGCGGGGTCTCCTACACCGCGGGCGACGCACCGCTCGAGGACTTCTCCGGCACCTTCGACGGCGTCCCGACCGGCAGCGACCCGACCTACGTCACCGCGCTGGGTCGTGGCTTCGCGGTGCTCTCGACCGCGTTGGACAACACCGGCCACGCCTGCAGCGTCACGCTCAACGCCGAGTCGGTGTTGATGGCCAAGGAGCGGCTGGTCGAGCACTACGGCACGATCCGCTACACCATCGGCACCGGCTGCTCGGGTGGCTCGATCGCCCAGCACACCGTGGCCAACGCCTACCCCGGCATCTACCAGGGCCTGGTCACCACCTGCTCCTACCCCGACGCGTTCAGCCCGGGCGCCCAGTTCGCCGACTACCACCTGCTGCGCCTCTACTTCGAGGACCCGTCGCGGTGGGGCACCGGCGTCGTCTGGTCGCCGACCCAGATGGCCGCCGTCGAGGGCCACCTGAGCCACGTCAACGCCGTCGTCGCCGACGAGGGTCTCTTCAAGGCCGCCCTCAACCCGACCCATGCCTGCCCCGGCACCCTCGACCCGGTGAAGGGCGACGAGCGCACCCGCTACGACGCGCTCCTCAACCCCGGCGGCGTGCGGTGCTCGGTGCTCGACCTCGTCGTCAACCAGCTCGGACGCCGTCCGCGCAGCGAGTGGGGCAAGGCGGAGAAGGCCGTCGGTCGCGGGTTCGGCGGCATGCCGTTCGGCAACCGCGGCATCCTCTACGGCCTCTCCGCGCTCTCCTCGGGTCTGATCACGCCCGCCCAGTTCGTCGACCTCAACGAGAAGATCGGCGGGCTCGACCTCGACGAGAACCCGATCGCCGACCGGACGACGGCCACGCCGTCCGCGATCCGGCGGGCCTACCGCACCGGCCTGGTCAACGAGATGACGCACCTGCGCGACGTCGCGATCATCAACTTCGGCGGCCCCGACCCGGGCCTGGCCCACGACTACAGCCACGCCTTCTGGACCGAGGAGCGGATGCTCGCCGCCCAGGGCCACACCGACAACCGCGTGATGTGGTTCGGGCCGGCCCCGCTCATCGGGCTCCCGTCGTGGGCGAACGAGGCGTTCGATCGGATGGACGCCTGGCTGAGCGCGGTCGAGGCCGACACCCGGCCCGGGTCGCTCGCGGCCCGCATCGTGCGCGACCGGCCCGCCGACGTCACCGACCGCTGCCTGGTCGCCGACCTGAACCCGGTGTGCTCCATCGAGGAGCTGCGGGTGCTCCAGACCGACCTCAGCACCCCGCGCCAGGAGGCCGGCGGGCCGGTCGCCAACGACGTCATGCAGTGCGCGCTGCGACCGCTGAAGCGCTCTGACGTGGCGGTGGGCCCCCTGTCGTTCCTGCTCGGCGACGCCGAGTTCGCCCGGCTCCTGCAGGTCTTCCCCGACGGCGTGTGCGACTGGTCGAAGCCGGGGCTGGGGCAGGGCCCCACGGTCACCTGGCTGCGCTACGACGCCCCCGGTGGTGGTGTGGTCTACGGCGGCCGGCCGCTGCCCGCCGCCGTCGGTGGCGCGGGCCTGGTGGGCCCGGCGTTCCGCGAGGGGTTCAGCGGCTCCAGGTGACGACGAGTTCGTTGCGCTGACCGAACCGCTCGAGGTGGCGGCCCACGACATCGGTGACGACGTCGAGGCCGGCATCGTCCTCGGCGGTCGCGGTGAGGTGCAGGACGCCGTCGGTGCTGGTGAGCAGGCAGTCGCCGACGGTCAGCACGATGCGCACCCCGGCGTCCTCCTCACGGATCTCGGCCTTGCGTCCGAGGTGGGAGGCGAGCTGCTTGGCGTAGCGCTCGGGGGTGGCGGTGGCGACGTCGGCGTGGGCGTTGAGGGGCATGGGGACCACCCTGGCGCACGAACCTGTGGGTCGGGACGTGGGGGTGCGGTCGCCGTCCGATAGTCGGGGCGCTTTCGCAGGGATACGCCCGCGGCGCCGAGCACGTGGGGGGCGAAACCTGATGTTGTGGGGCGAAGCTTCGCCCATCAACATCAGGTTTCCCCGCGCGGTTCCTGGGGGTGAGTGCAACACCGGCCGAGTGAGGGGTGTGTTGCATGTCGGGTCTGGTGT
>NZ_BAAAZH010000021.1:0-72862 GCF_039536805.1 Nocardioides fonticola
TACCTTCGACCCTCAGAGGTCATCACCGACCTCCTGTTGCACTGACCGCCCGAAAGCGCCCCGGTGCACCGGTGATTCCTGCAGCCACCCCGGCCCGATCCCGTCCACCCCGCGAGACACCCCGCTACGCGGCCTCCACCGCCGCGAACTGGCTGCGGTAGAGCCGGGCGTAGGCGCCGTCGGCGCGCAGCAGCTCGTCGTGGGTGCCCTGCTCGACGATCGCACCCGACTCCATCACCAGGATGAGGTCGGCGTCGCGGATGGTGGAGAGCCGGTGGGCGATCACGAACGAGGTGCGGTCGGCGCGCAGCGCGGCCATCGCCTGCTGCACCAGCAGCTCGGTGCGGGTGTCGACCGAGGAGGTCGCCTCGTCGAGGATCAGCAGCGCCGGGTCGGTGAGGAACGCCCGGGCGATGGTGAGCAGCTGGCGCTCACCGGCCGAGAGGTTCGAGCCCTCCTCGTCGACGATCGTGTCGTAGCCGTCGGGCAGGGAGTGCACGAACCGGTCGACGAAGGTGGCCCGCGCGGCGGCGCGCACCTCCTCGTCGGTGGCGCCGGGACGTCCGTAGGCGATGTTGTCGCGGATCGTGCCGCCGAAGAGCCAGGTGTCCTGGAGCACCATGCCGATGCGGCTGCGCAGCGCCTCGCGGGAGAGCGTGGCGATGTCGACGCCGTCGAGGGTGATGCGGCCGCCGTCGAGGTCGTAGAAGCGCATCACGAGGTTGACCAGGGTGGTCTTGCCGGCGCCGGTCGGGCCGACGATCGCGACGGTCTGGCCCGGGCGCGCGATCAGCGAGAGATCGGTGATGAGCGGCCGGTCGGGGTCGTAGGAGAAGGCCACATGCTCGAAGGCGACCTCGCCACCGCCGTCCCGCTGGGGCACGTCGAGTCCCGTGACGGGCTCCTCCTCGGCGTCCAGGAGTTCGAAGACCCGCTCGGCCGAGGCGACGCCCGACTGCAGCAGGTTGCTCATCGAGGCCACCGTGGTCAGCGGCTGGTTGAACTGGCGGGTGTACTGCACGAAGGCCTGGACGTCGCCGACCGAGAGCTGGCCCGAGGCGACGCGCAGACCGCCGACGACCGCGACGACGACGTAGTTGAGGTTCCCGATGAACATCATCGTCGGCATGATCAGGCCGCTGATGAACTGCGCCTTGAAGCTGACGCCGTACAGGCCCTGGTTGTGCTCGGCGAAGACGTCCTCGACCTCGCCCTGACGGCCGAAGACCTTGACCAGCGCGTGCCCGGAGAAGGACTCCTCGATGTGGGCGTTGAGCTGGCCGGTGCGCCGCCACTGGGCGACGAACTGACCCTGCGAGCGCTTCATGATGGTGCGCGTGACGACCAGCGAGAGCGGCACCGAGATCAGCGCGATCACGGCCAGCAGCGGGCTGATCCAGAACATCATCGCCAGCACGGCGAAGACGGTCATGATCGAGGTGAGCAGCTGGCTCATCGTCTGCTGCAGGGTCTGGCTGACGTTGTCGATGTCGTTGGTGACCCGGCTCAGCACCTCGCCGCGCGGCGAGCGGTCGAAGTATCCCAGCGGCAGCCGGTGGATCTTCTCCTCCACCTCCTGGCGCATGCGCTGCACCGTGCGCTGGACGACGCCGTTGAGCACGTAACCGGCCAACCAGCCGAAGAACGCCGCCACGACGTAGACGGCCAGCGTCAGCGCCAGCCAGTGGCCGACGGCGGTGAAGTCGACGCCCACGCCCGGCACGACGCCCTGGGCCTTCGCGGCGTCGGGCAGCTGGTCGGACGGGATGTCGGCCAACCGGCGTCCGAGGAAACCCCGGAAGACCAGGTCGGTGGCGTGGCCGAGCAGGCGCGGACCGATGGACATGAGGACGACGCTGATCACCGAGAGCGCGACGACCAGCAGGGCCGGTGCGGCCTCGGGACGCATGCGGCGCACCATCCGCTTCGCCGACGGCCCGAAGGTCATCGCCTTCTGGGCGACCATGCCGCCGACCATCGGGCCGCGGCCGGGGCCGCCTCCCTGCGGGCTCTCGATGCGCTCGGTGGCCGCGAAGCCCTGGGGCTTGGCGGGCGCTCCGGTGCGGGGCTGGGTGTCGGTCATGCCAGGGCCTCCTCGGCGCTGAGCTGGGAGTCGACGATCTCGCGGTAGGTCGGGCAGCCGTCGAGCAGCTCGAGGTGGCTGCCGCGTCCGACGATGCGGCCGTCCTCGAGCACCACGATGAGGTCGGCGTCGCGGATCGTGGAGACGCGTTGGGCGACCACCACGACCGTCGCGTCGGCAGTGACCGGACGCAGCGCGGCGCGCAGCCGCGCGTCGGTGGCCAGGTCGAGGGCGGAGAAGGAGTCGTCGAAGAGGTAGATGCCCGGACGCCGGACGACGGCGCGGGCGATGGCGAGCCGTTGACGCTGGCCGCCGGAGAAGTTGGTGCCGCCCTGGGCGACCGGTGCGTCGAGCCCCTCGGGCAGCGCCTCGACGAAGTCGCGGGCCTGGGCGATCTCCAGCGCCGCCCACATGGCGGCGTCGTCGGCGTCCGGGGCGCCGTGGGCGAGGTTGGAGCGCACGGTGCCGCTGAACAGGTAGGCCTTCTGGGGCACCAGGCCGATCTGCGCCCACAGCAGCTCGGGGTCGAGGTCGCGGACGTCGACGCCGGCGACCCGCACCGTGCCGGCCGTGGCGTCGAAGAGCCGCGGCACGAGGTTGACCAGCGTCGACTTGCCGGCGCCGGTGGAGCCGATGACCGCGATGGTCTGGCCGGGTCGCGCGACGAGGTCGATCTCGTGCAGCACAGGCGACTCGGCGCCCGGGTAGGAGAACGTGACGCCCTCGAGGTCGAGGTGGCCGCGGCGGGCCGGGTCGGGCGCCACCGGTTGCGTGGGCGGGACGACGGAGGACTCGGTGTCGAGCACCTCGGCGATGCGGTCGGCGCAGACCGCCGAGCGCGGCACCTGCATGAGCATGAAGGTCGCCATCATCACCGACATGAGGATCTGCATGAGGTAGGCCAGGAACGCCGTCAGCGCACCCACCTGCATCTGCCCGTCGTCGACGCGGTGCCCGCCGAACCAGATGACCGCGACGCTGGAGACGTTCACGACCAGCATCACCAGCGGGAACATCGTGGCCATCCAGCGGCCCGCGCGCATGGCGACGTCGGTGAGCTCGTCGTTGGCGACGGCGAAGCGCTCCTCCTCGTGGCGCTCGCGCACGAACGCGCGCACCACCCGGATGCCGGTGATCTGCTCGCGCAGCACCCGATTGACCTCGTCGATGCGGGTCTGCATCTGCCGGAAGCTCGGAACCATGCGGCTGATCACGAAGCCCACCGAGACGAACAGGGCGGGGACGACGATCGCGAGGATCCAGCCCAGGCCGACGTCCTCGCGCAGCGCCATCAGCACGCCGCCGACCATCATGATCGGGGAGGAGACGGCGATGAGGCAGGCCATCACCACCAGCATCTGCACCTGCTGGACGTCGTTGGTGGTGCGGGTGATGAGGGACGGCGCCCCGAACTGCTGCACCTCGCGGGTCGAGAAGGTGCCGACCCGATGGAAGAGGTCGCGGCGCAGGTCGCGGCCCAGCGCCATCGCGGTACGCGAACCGAAGTAGGCCGCGCCGAGGCTGCAGACGATCTGGGCGACCGAGACGGCGAGCATGATCGCGCCGAGGCGCCAGATGGTGCCGGTGTCGCCGGTGACCACGCCCTCGTCGATGATGCGCGCGTTGAGGCTGGGCAGGTAGAGCATCGCGATGACGCCGGCGCTCTGGAGCACCAGGACGGCGATCAGCCAGGTGCGGAAGGGC
Organism: Nocardioides fonticola; assembly: GCF_039536805.1. Taxonomy (NCBI): domain Bacteria; kingdom Bacillati; phylum Actinomycetota; class Actinomycetes; order Propionibacteriales; family Nocardioidaceae; genus Nocardioides; species Nocardioides fonticola. The sequence continues at coordinate 3,788 of NZ_BAAAZH010000021.1, forward strand.
ACCAGGCGTTCGCGGAGCAGGCGGAGGAGCATCAGGGGTTCCTTTGCAGTCCGTGCAGCAGGGTCTCGACGATCTCCTCGGGGGTGAGGAGGTGACCGTCGGAGATGTGCGGATGGGTGCCGGCGAAGGTGAGCAGCCGCAGCCGGTGGGCGAACTGCTCGGGACTCACGGCGAGGCGGGCGGCGTCCGGTGCGATGACGCCGACGATGAGGGCGAGGAGTTGGGCGCGGGCGTCGTCGGCGCGGGCCTCGTCGTGGCGGGGCGGACGCACCAACCCGACGCGCTGCATGAGCCAGAAGGTGGCGCGCCAGCGCTGTTGGAGGATCGCGACGAGCGTGAGGAGGCGATCGGCGAGCGGCAGGTCGGGGTCGATCTCGAGGATGCGCTCGACGATCGCGCCGGGTTCGAAGGCCCGGTCGATGGCGAGGTCGACGAGCTCCTCCTTGGACTCCACGACCCGGAAGATCGTGCCCTCGGCGACGCCGGCCGCCTCGGCGATCTGCTTGGTCGTCACCTCGCGCCCGTGCTCGCGCAGCAGCTGGAGGGTGACGTCGATGAGGTGCTTGCGCCGCTCCTCGGGGGCCATCGGCCGCGCCCGGGTGCGGGTGCTCGTGCTGGTGCCGGACGTCGCGGGGGTCACGGGCTCGACTGTAAGTGAGTGAGCACTCACTCACAAGTGGGTTTCGTGGGGTCGTGAAGATTCAGCGGGTACCCGCCGAATCTTTCGCTTCACCGCCGAAGGTTCGGACGCGAACCGAAAGTTTCAGCGGGTACCCGCCGAAACTTTCGGACCCCCTACGGCGCCAACCGCTCCGTCACCCAGCCACCCGACCCGTCGGCCCGGTAGACCAGCCGGTCGTGCAGGCGGCCGGTGCGGCCCTGCCAGAACTCCACGGCCGAGGGACGCACCAGGTAGCCGCCCCACTCCTCGGGCACCGGCACCTCGCCGCCCTCGAAGCGGGCCTCGGCCTCGACGTAGGCGGCCTCGAGATCGGCCCGCGAGCCGACGACCGTCGACTGGTGGGAGGCCCAGGCGCCGAGCTGCGAGGAGCGGGGTCGGACGGCGAAGTACGCGGCGACCGTGTCCCGATCGAGCAGCTCTGCGACGCCGTCCACCCGCACCTGCCGCTCGAGGGGATGCCAGGGGAAGAGCAGCGAGCAGCGCGCCTCGTGCGCCAGGGCCGCACCCTTGCGGGAGCCGTGGTTGGTGTAGAAGACGAAGCCCTCGGGCGTGAGCTCCTTGAGCAGCACGATGCGCGCCGACGGCGCCCCGTCGGGGTCGACCGTGGCGACCACCATCGCGTTCGGTTCGTGGATGCCGCCGGCCACCGCGTCGTCGAACCAGCGGCCGAACATGGCCAGCGGATCGGGGGCCAGATCGGCCTCCGCGAGGCCCGCGCGGGCGTAGTCCTCGCGCAGTCCGGCGAGGTCGCGATGGATCGGATGCGCACTATCAGCGGACGCCATGACGACGACGGTAGAGGGTGGTGCAGAATGCGGCGGACAGCACACTGAGAAGGAGACACGCCCATGGCCGAGGTACACCACGGACTGGAAGGCGTCGTCGCCTTCGAGACGCAGATCGCCGAGCCCGACAAGGAGGGCTCCGCGCTGCGCTACCGAGGTGTCGACATCGAGGACATCGTCGGCCGCGTTCCGTTCGAGAACGTCTGGGGCCTGCTCATCGACGGCTCCTACACCCCCGGCCTGCCGGCCGCCGAGGCCTTCAACCTCCCCGTCCACACCGGCGACGTCCGCGTCGACGTCCAGGCCGCGATCGCGATGCTCGCGCCGGCCTTCGGCTTCGGCCAGACCTACGACATCAGCGACGAGCAGGCGCGTGCCGACCTCGCCCGCGTCGCGGTCATGGTGCTCTCCTACGCCGCCCAGTCGGCCCGCGGCCTGCAGGCGCCCGTCGTCCCGCAGCGCATCGTCGACGAGGGCGCCACCCTGGCCGAGCGCTTCCTCATCCGCTGGAAGGGCGAGGCCGACCCCAAGCACGTCAAGGCGATCGACGCCTACTGGAGCAGCGCGGCCGAGCACGGCATGAACGCCTCCACCTTCACCGCCCGCGTCATCACCTCCACCGGTGCCGACGTCGCCGCGGCCTTCTCCGGCGCCATCGGCGCGATGAGCGGCCCGCTGCACGGCGGCGCGCCCTCGCGCGTGCTCGGCATGATCGAGGACGTCGAGCGCACCGGCGACGCCGAGGCCTACGTCAAGCAGCTCCTCGACTCCGGCGAGCGCCTCATGGGCTTCGGCCACCGCGTCTACCGCGCCGAGGACCCGCGCGCCCGCGTGCTGCGTCGCACCGCGCGCGAGCTCGGCGCCCCGCGCTACGAGGTCGCCGAGGCGCTGGAGAAGGCGGCGCTCGCCGAGCTCCGCGCCCGCCGTCCCGACCGCGTGCTCGAGACCAACGTGGAGTTCTGGGCCGCGATCGTGCTCGACTTCGCCGAGGTGCCGGCCAACATGTTCACCTCGATGTTCACCTGCGCCCGCACCGGCGGCTGGTCGGCGCACATCCTGGAGCAGAAGAAGACCGGGCGCCTGATCCGCCCCTCGGCCATCTACACCGGCCCGGCCGCGCGTCCGGCCGACGCCGTCGAGGGCTGGCAGGCCTCCTGGGCCGACTGACGGGCTCGAGCACCAGCACCGTGCCGTGAGGGACGGCGTCCGATCGGACGCCGTCCCTCATGGCGTTCCGGGGTGTACGACGGGGACGACCGGGGCAGCACCGTCCGCCATGCGAGCCGACTTCTCAGGGGGAACTGGCACTGATCGGGCGAAGTTTTCCCTGAGAAGTGCAGGAGTCACCGGTGCACCGGGGATTCCTGCACGCCCCACCCGCCCGACCCGTCCATCCACCGGACACCTCACAGCCGTCCGACGAACCAGCTGGTCAGTCCCTTGCCCCCCGCCCGGGTGAGCGAGAGGTGCACGTGGTCGCGGTGCCGCAGGGTCGGCGAGCACCGCTTGAGCTTCTTCCCGCGACAGGCGGCGTTGCGGTACTTCTCGGCCTCGAAACCGCGGTAGGAGCTGTAGATGTGGTCGTCCCAGATCACGTACATGACGCCGAGCCGCCGAGCCCGCGCGTCCTCATCGCCGGCGTGGTCGGTCGCGAAGAGCCAGGTGAAGAGCCGATCGGCGGCCGCACGACCGCGCGCGGTGCGGGCGTCGACCATCCAGTCGATCGCGCGGCCCTCGTGGTGCTCGGAGACGGTGCCGTCGCAGCGGGCGCCGATGCGTCCGGGCGCGCCGCCGAAGCGCGCGACGATGAACCGCTGCAGCAGCACCGCGCCGGGCTTGGCGTGCGGGCGGCACTTCGTGGCCGGCTGGTAGGGCGCGTAGTCCTCGATGGGCGCGGGCTGAGCCGCCGCCGGCACCGTGAGCGCGAGGCACAGCAGGGGCAGGGTCAGGCAGAGCAGGGCGATCCGTCGCATGGGTCCTCCGAGAGAGCGGCCCGGGACCTCCGCCCGCGCCGGCCATCGACGCTACGTCGATGCGCGCGACGCCGTCCTGTCGATGCTGACACGCTGACCGAACGGTCAGACCCCGCTCACGGATGGAGCAATTTGGCGAAAGACCGCGACGACGGCGAGTCGGCGTAGTAGCCGAAGCCGGGGATCGGCGTGTACCCCGAGGAGAGGTAGAGCTCGATCGCCTCGGGCTGCTGGTCGCCGGTTTCGAGGACGACGAGCCGCGCGCCGGACGCCGCGGCATCGGCCTCGAGGTGGGACAGCATGCGGCGGGCCAGACCGCGCCGCCAGAATGCCGGACGCACGTACATGCGCTTGATCTCGACCGCCGCACCGCTGCCCGGCTCGACACCCAGGGCTCCAGCCGGGGAGCGCCGCCACGCCCCCGAGGCCGCCGGGACGCCGTCGAGGTACCCGACGAAGAACGAACCCTCGGGCGGGTCGAACATCAGCGGGTCGAGCGGAGTGGCGTCGGGGCCGCCGTAGCGCTCGACGTAGATCTCCTGGACCTCCTCGGTCAGCGCGACGGCGTCCGGGTCGCCGTAGGCGACATGCCGCACGCTCCAGCCCGGTGCCGCCTCGTCGGGCTCAGGCGAGCGATGCCCCACATCGGTCACAGAACCGTGCCTCCTGGTCGTTGCGCGTGCCGCAGGAGCGACAGTACGGCCCGCTCACGGCGGCGGCACCACCGGTGCCGGGAGCGGCGTCGTCGACCGTGCGACCGACGCCCAGGAGGCCTTCGCCGTCGGTGAGGTAGGCGGCCGACTGCTTGAGGGTCGGCATGGTCTCGCCGGCCACGTAGCGGCTCTGCGCGCCGAGGGTGCCGGCGCTCAGCGCGCCCAGGCCGAAGACCACGCAGAATCCGCCGGCGGCCAGGAGCAGGATGGCGCTGAACCCGGAGCCGGCGTCCATCGACTCCGAGGTGGCGCTGCGCACGAAGGAGATGCCGCCGACGATCGAGAGCGCGAGACCGGCCACGAGGAGGACGGCGGCGAGGATCCGCAGCGTCGTGCGGGTGGCGCCGGTATCAGGGAGTTGGTTCGCCATGCCGCCATGCTTCCCGACGGGGCCGGGTCCACACCTCAACCTCGACACCGGTCCAGGCCGGTGCGGCTGGGATGATGACGTCGTGAGCACGCCGGACCTGCACCTCCCCGCCGATCTGCTGCCCCGCGACGGTCGGTTCGGGTCCGGACCCTCGCGCATCCCGGTCGAGCGGCTCGAGCGGCTCGCGGCCAGCGGCGCCTCCCTCATGGGCACCTCCCACCGGCAGGCGCCGGTCAAGGCGCTGGTCGGCCGCATCCGCGCCGGTCTCGCCGACCTGTTCTCCCTGCCCGAGGGCTACGAGATCCTGCTCGGCCTCGGCGGCTCGACGGCCTTCTGGGACGTCGCCACCTACGGCCTGATCGAGCAGCGCAGCCAGCACCTGGTCTTCGGCGAGTTCACCTCGAAGTTCGCCACCGCTGCAGCCGACGCGCCCTGGCTGGCCGAGCCGCAGGTCATCTCCTGCGAGCCGGGGTCGCGGGTCGAGGCGGTGGCCGCGGACGACGTCGACGTCTACGCGTGGGCGCACAACGAGACCTCCACCGGCGTGATGGCGCCCGTCGTGCGTCCGGCCGGCGCACGCCCCGACCAGCTCGTCGTCATCGACGCCACCTCCGGTGCCGGCGGACTCCCCGTCGACATGAGCCAGGCCGACGTCTACTACTTCGCGCCCCAGAAGGGCTTCGCCTCCGACGGCGGCCTGTGGTTCGGCGCCTTCTCGCCGGCCGCGCTCGAACGCATCGCGCGCATCGCCGCGTCGGGGCGCCACATCCCGGCGTTCTTCGACCTCACCACGGCAATCACCCAGTCGCGGCTCGACCAGACCTACAACACCCCGGCCGTGGCCACGCTGTTCCTCATGGCCGAGCAGGTCGAGTGGATGAACGCCGAGGGCGGCCTGGCGGCGATGGTCGCGCGGACGACGGCGTCCAGCACCGCGCTGTACGGCTGGGCCGAGGCCGCCTCCTTCGCGCGCCCCTACGTCGCCGACCCCGCGCACCGCTCGCTCGTCGTAGGCACCGTCGACTTCGACGGCGCCGTTTCAGCCGACACCGTGGCCGCGGTGCTGCGTGCCAACGGCGTCGTCGACACCGAGCCCTACCGCAAGCTGGGCCGCAACCAGCTGCGGGTGGCGATGTTCCCGGCCACCGACCCGGCCGACGTCGAGGCGCTCACCGCGTGCATCGACTGGGTGGTCGAGCGGCTCTGAGCCGGGAGGAGTTTCCCCGGTCAGCCGGGGAAACTCCTCCTGGTCAGGCAATGCTTGCTGTGCCAAGCGGGAGTTTCCCCTGACAAGTCGGCCCCCAGGACGCCGTCAGGAGGCGTGCCGGGCCAGCAGCCGCAGCGTCGCCCGCTCCAGCGCCGCCTGACGCAGGTCGGGGCTGTCGTGACGGCGCCGCGTCGTGCCCGCGATGGTGACGCCGCGCTCGTAGGCCTCGATCACCCGGGGGTCGACGTAGGAGCTGCGGGCGAGGGTGGGGGTGTTGCCGAGGAACGAGGCGACGTCCTTCATCGCCGCTGCCACGGCCCGCTTGCGCGAGGCCGCCGTGCCGCCGTGCTCGGAGGTCTCGGCCAACGCCGTCGCGGCGATGACCGTGGCGTGCCAGGTGCGGAAGTCCTTCGCCGTGGCCTGGAGCCCGGTGCTGTCGCGGATGTACTCGTTGACCAGCTCGGGCAGCATCGACCGCCAGCGCCGCGCCTCCTGGTAGGAGAGCAGGCGGACGTCGTCCCCGCGGCGACGGCGCATCACCTCGATCGCCTCGACCACCACGGCGTCGTCGATCTCGATGCGGTGCGAGACCCCCGACTTCCCGACGAAGGAGAACACCAGCACCTCGCGACGACGCCGCACGTGGCGCCGTTCGAGGGTGGTCAGGCCGAAGGAGCCGTTGGCGTCGGCGTACACGTCGTTGCCGATGCGGAAGTAGCCGAGGTCGAGGAGCCGGACGGCGGCCGCGCACGCGCGTTCGAGGGGCATCCCCGTCGAGCCGAGATCGGCTGCCATCCGCTCCCGCGCGCGGGCGAGGCTGCGGCCGAAGAGCAGCATGCGCTCGAACTTCTCCGCGTCGCGCCGCTCACGCCAGGCGGGGTGGTAGAGGTACTGACGGCGTCCGGCGGCGTCGGTGCCCACCGCCTGGAGGTGCCCGTTGGGGTGCGGCGTGATCCAGACGTCCTGCCAGGCGGGCGGGATCACCAGCGAGCGCACCCGCTCGACGTCCGCCGGCTCCAGCCGATCGCCGTCACCGTCGAGGTAGACGAAGCCGCGGCCCGCGCGGCGTCGCGTCCAGCCCGGCTGATCAGGCGAGGTGCGGCGCAGACGGGGCATGCGCGGAGCCTAGGTCGGCGTCCGACGACCGGCCTCGTCCGAGGGCAGGGTGCAACCGGCCCGCGCGACCTACTTCGGCTTGAGCGCGCGCACCAGCACCACGACCATGCCGGTGAACAGGAAGCCCCAGAACACCCACACCCCCCAGCCGTCGATGCCGAAACCGGGGCTCAGCTCCTGCGGGCCGGACGGCGTCACGGCGGCGTCCTGGACGGCGGGGGTCGCGGCCGAGAAGACCGCGGCGCGCACCGACCGCGGCAGGTCGACGCGCAGGATCGGCGAGACCTGGCCCTCGGAGTCGATGTAGACCCTGCCGGCCTCGTCGACGGCGACGCCCTCGCCCTGCTGCTGGTCGGGCAGGTCGAAGGTGCCGAGCTGGCGCATGGAGGGGAACTCGTAGACGGTCGCGGAGTCGTAGTCGCGCAGGATGAGGTGGCGTCCGTCGGGGAAGAAGGAGCCGTCGGTGACGATGGCCCCGACGTCGGCGATCGGCGTCAGCCGGTTCGACGCATCGGCGCGCAACCGCTGCGGCGCCTCGTAGAGCATGCCGCCGAGGAAGCCCTTGGTGGCCACGTAGAGCCGGCCCGACGTGGGGTCGCTCAGCAGGGTCTCGGCGTCATGGGCGCCGTCGGGATAGACGAGGTCGTAGGTCGTCGGTTCGACCGTGCGGGTGCCGCGTCCGACCGGGATGCGCGCCACCTGCACCGAGGAGCGCACCGACCGGTTGTCGCCGATGTCGCCGACCCACACGTGGCCACGCCCGGCGGGGGCGAGGGCCTCGACGTCGACGGCGTCGGGGTTCCAGTAGGTGACGCCGACGGTGCGCCCCGACCCGTCGACGGTGAAGACGCGGCCGACGTCGCCGGAGTCGTTGGTGGTCTCGAAGAGCCCGTCGCGCACGACGAGCGCGCTCGCCTCGACGATCTGGGGGTCCTGGAAGACCAGCACCTGGTGCCCGGTCGCGGTCGGCGCGAGGCCCGGGCCGATCACCGTGCCCACGACGAACGGCACCACCGAGAGCGCGCCGAGCACCTTGTCGGCGGCCATCGGGAGCAGGGAGCCGAGCACCTCAGGCCTCCAGCAGCGTGGCGAGCCGCGGGGTCAGGGCCCAGGTGTCGACGAGATCGTCGTACTCGGCACGCACGCTGCCGCCGGTGACCGGGCCGCCGGTGCGGATGCACCGCAGCAGGGTGTTGCGCGGCGTGTGCTGGCTCTCGACGAACTGCACGACCTCGACCTTGTAGCCATGCAACCGCATGAGGCCGGCGCGGACGCCGTCGGTGAGGGTGTCGGCCAACCGCTCGCGCAGGATGCCGTGGCGGGTGAGCATCGCGTACGGGGACGGCGTCGGCGAGCGCCGCATCTGGGCGGCGATGTCGTGGTGGCAGCAGGGCGCGGCCAGCACGACCGGTGCACCCCAGCCGACGGCTCGGGCCAGCGCGTCGTCGGTGGCGGTGTCGCAGGCGTGCAGGGCGAGGACGACGTCGGGCGCCGGATCGAGGACGACGTCCTGGATCGACCCGACGACGAACTCCATCGACGCCTCGATGCCCAGACGCTCGGCGACCGCGGTGTTGTGCTCGCGCGACTGCTCCTTCACGTCGGCGCCGATCACGTGCACCGGGAGACCCCGCTCGCCGGTGAGGAAGCGGTGGGCGGCGAAGGTCAGGTAGGCGTTGCCGCAGCCGAGGTCGACGATGCGCAGCGGCTCCTCGGGCGTGGGACGCCGCAGCCGGCCGCGCTCGATCGCGTCGGCGATCGTGGTTTCGAGGTGGCGCAGGAACTCCTCGACCTGACGGAACTTCGCCTGCCGGGACGGCTTGATGCGGCCCTCGGCGTCGCTGATGCCGAGCTCGCGGAAGACCTGGTCGTCGGCTGCCAGCAGCCGCTGCTTGTCGCGGTCGTGACCGCGTTCGATCGCCACCGGCTGGGCGCGTTCGGCGGTGTGGACGACCGCCTCCAGCTTCTTGGTGACCCGCACCTGGTGCGACTCGGTGGTGGTCTCGACGTGCCAGTTGGCGAACGGCTGATCGAGCAGGTCGTCGACGGCATCGCGGGCGGCCTCGCCGACCGCGTGGTTGCTCGTGTGCGCCTGGGTCTGGTCGTAGGCGGTGATCTGCAGGTGCCGACCGCCCTTGAGGTCGACGTAGCGGAACTCGACGCGCCGGTACTGCGGCGTCGTCCCCTTCTGGCGGCCCGACGCGACGGCGCGCACCAGAGCGTCGGGGTCGAGCAGGTGACCGCGCATGCGGGCCAGCACCCGCAGCAGGGGTTCAGACATCGCCGCGCTCCCCCGCCCTCACGAGTGGCTCAGGGCGTTGACGGCCGAGGCGATCAACACGATGAGGAGCAGCATCGTCAGGGCCGCGGGGATGACCCACCGCCGCTGCCGCGGGCTCACGCGCGGCCTCCGCGCTGCTCGAGGAGCTTCTCGGCGAACAGCTCCGCCAGGTGCAGCGCGCGCACGTCGGCGAGGTCGTCGAGCTGGATCTTGCAGCTCATGCCGTCGGCGAGCACCACGGCGTCCGGGTGCGAGCGGACGGCGGGCAGCAGCTGGGTCTCGGCCACCGCGACCGACACCTCGTAGTGGCCCTGCTCGACGCCGAAGTTGCCGGCCAGACCACAGCAGCCGCCGACCTTCACCACGCTCGCACCGGCCCGCTTCAGCAGCGCCTCGTCGGCCGCCCAGCCGAGCACCGAGGCGTGGTGGCAGTGCGGTTGGGCGACCACCTCGACGCCGGTCAGGTCGGGCAGCGGGAGGTCGAGGCGGGTGATGAGCTCGGCGAGGGTGAGCATGCCGCCGGCCACGACGTCGGCGGCCTCACCGAGCAGTTCGCGGGCGTCGGTGCGCAGCGCGGCCAGGCAGGAGGGTTCGATGCCGACGACCGGCACCCCCGAGGCGACGTACGGCGTCAGCGTGGCGACCGCCCTGCCCACGATGCGCTCGGCGGCGTCGAGCTGACCGGTGGTGATCCAGGTCAGGCCGCAGCAGGCCTTCTCGTCGATGACGCGCACTGTGAGCCCGCACGCCTCGAGGTAGCGGATCGCCGCCAGGCCCGAGCCGGTCTGGAAGTGGTCGGTGAAGGAGTCGGCCCAGATCCACACGTCGGGCGTGCCGGTGGAGGCGGTGGCGGCCACCGAGGCCCGCCGCGCCTCCTTGCGCAGCGTGCGCGAGGCGAAGGCGGGGATGCTGCGGCGCTGGTCGATGCCGGCGGTGCGCCGCGCGAGCGAGGCGATCGGCTTGGCCTTCAGCGACGCGTTCGCGACCCCGGCGACCGGCGCCGTGAGGCGCGCCCACATCGGCAGCCGGCCCAGCACGTAGTGACTGCGGGGGCGACGGCGTCCGCGGTAGGTCTGGTGCAGCGCCTCGGACTTGTAGGTGGCCATGTCGATGCCGGTGGGGCAGTCGCGGGCGCAGCCCTTGCAGGCCAGGCAGAGGTCGAGCGCGTCGTGGACGGCGGGATCGGCCAGGCCCTGCACGAGCGAACCGTCGAGGGCCTCCTGGAGCACCCGGGCACGGCCGCGGGTGGCGTCCTTCTCGTCGCGGGTGGCGGCGTAGGAGGGGCACATGACGCCGGGCCCCGGGCCGGCCACGCACTTGCCGACGCCGGTGCACCGGTGCACGGCGTTGGCCATCGAGCCGTCGTCGTGGAGGAAGCGCAGCTTGATCGGCGGCTCGTGGCGCGGCCGGTCGGCACGCAGGTGGGCGTCGAACGGGTCGGGCCGCACCAGCACGCCGGGGTTGAGCAGGTCGTCGGGGTCGCAGATCGCCTTGACCGCCTCGAAGAGCCGCACCGAGGTCTCGTCGTACATGGTGGAGAGCAGCTCCGAGCGGGCCCGACCATCGCCGTGCTCGCCCGACAGCGAACCGCCGTAGGTGGTGAGCGCCTGCGCCGAGGCCTCCATGAACGCCCGGAAGGTGCGCTGCGCGCCGGCCTCGGAGACCAGCGGGAAGTCGATGCGCACGTGCACGCAGCCGTCGCCGAAGTGCCCGTACGGGACGCCGTCGAGGCCGAACTCGCGCAGCAGTGCGTCGAAGTCGCGCAGCCACGCGCCGAGGTGCTCGGGCGGGACGGCGGCGTCCTCCCAACCGCTGTACGCGGGGGTCTTCAGCGAGCGGGCGGCGAGGCCGGCGCCGTCCTCGCGGATGCGCCACAGGGCCGCGGCCTCGCCGGTGTCGAGCACGACGCGGTGCTCGAGCGCGCCGGCGTCGGCGACGATGCGCGCCGCGATCGCCTGGGTCTCGGCGACGCTGGCGCCGGCGACCTCGGCGAAGAGCCATCCGCCGCCGCGCGGCAGGTCGGGCACCGGCTTGCCGGAGGCGCGCACGATGTCGACGATGCGGGCGTCGAGGCCCTCGCAGGCCACGAGCGGATGCGCGAGCAGCGCGGGGACGGCGTCGGCGGCCTGCGCCATGTCGGGGTAGCTCAGCACGATCATGGTGCGGACGGCCGGCTCGCGCACGAGCCGCACCTCGGCCTCGAGGATCAGGCCGAGGGTGCCCTCGGTGCCGGAGAGGAACCGGTCGAGGTGGCGGCCGTTCTCGGGCAGCAGGTGCTCGAGGGAGTAGCCGGAGACCTGGCGCCCGAAGCGGCCGAACGTGGTGCGCACGTGGGCGAGGTGGGCGTCGGTGAGCTCGGCGAGCGCGGTGCCTGCGGCGCCGTACGGCTCGGCTCCGCCGGTGAGGCCGCCGACGATCTCGCCGGTGCCGAGCACCGAGCGCATCGCCACGACGTTGTCGGCGGCCCGGCCGTAGCCCAGGGCCCGCGACCCGCAGGCGTTGTTGCCGATCATGCCGCCGACGGTGCAGCGGGTGTGGGTGGAGGGGTCGGGGCCGTAGCGCAGCCCGTGCGGCGCGGCCGCGGCCTGCAGCCGGGCGTGGACGACGCCGGGCTCGATGCGCGCGGTCTCGCGCTCGGGGTCGATCGCGAGCACCCGGTTGAGGTGCTTGACGGTGTCGACGACGATGCCCGGGCCGACCGCGTTGCCGGCCACCGAGGTGCCCGCACCGCGCATGGTGATCGGGACGCCGGTCTCGCGGGCGACGTCGTGGATCGCCAGGATCTCCTCGGTCGCCCGCGGGCGCACGACGACCTCGGGGAGGATGCGGTAGAGCGAGGCGTCGGTGGAGTACAGCGCCCGCACCAGCGGGGAGTCGTCGACGTCGCTGATGCCGCGTCGGCGCAGCGCGGCGACCAGGTCGGCCCGGCTCGCACCGGCCGCGGCACCGGACGGCGTCCCGCCCGCCTGCGCGGGGTCTGCGGATGCTCGGGTGGTCACCGACGCCGACGAATCAGTCACCGCTCCAGTGTCCCATCCCGCTGGTCGGCCTCCGGCCGGCGTCCGGTGTGACGGATCTTGCGTCGGGGACGGCGCAGCTGTAACGCGGAGTTAGGGGAACTTCCCACCCCTCCTGAAGGGTGCTCAGTGACCGTAACTCCGCGTTACAAGCGAACGCGGCTCACCAGTGCTCGAGCGAATCCGCGAAGATCCGGGCCAGATCGGCGTCGGCGGGGGTCTTGGGGGCGGTGGCGAGCAGGCGCTGCTGCTTGAGCGATCCCTCGACGAGGTCGTCGACGTCGCTGGAGCTGTAGCCGACCTCCGCCAGACCGTTGGGGATGCCGATGTCGCGCATGAGACGGCGCAGGACGTCGGGCAGCGCGTCGTCGCCGCGGGCGGCGTCGGCGCCGGCCGGGTCGAGCAGGCGCGCGGCGGTGAGGTGGCGCTCGGGAGCGGCGTCGAAGGTGAAGCGGAACGCCTCGGGCGCGGTGAGCGAGACGGCCATGCCGTGCGGCACGATCGCCTCGTCCTGCGGGTAGCCGGCGGGCCGGTAGTCGCGCACCCGGCCGGCGATCGGGTAGGCGTTGGCGTGCGGGATGTGGACGCCGGCGTTGCCGAAGCCCAGGCCGGCGAAGGTGGCGGCGAGCGCCATCTGCTCGCGCGCCAGCATGTCGGTGCCGTCGGCCACGGCCTGCCGGAAGGCGCCGGCGAGCAGGCTCATCGCCTTCTCCGACCACAGGTCGGCGATCGGGTTGGAGCCGCAGTAGGGCACCCGCTGCTCGGGTCGCTTGGCGTCGAAGTCGCCGTACCACTTGGCGGTGTAGCTCTCCAGGGCGTGGCAGAGGATGTCCATCCCGGCCGCCGCGGTCACGAGCGCCGGCTGGCCGAGGGTGAGCTGCGGGTCGACGACCGCGAGGGTCGGACGCAGCGCCTGGTGGCTGATGCCGGTCTTCACCTTCAGCGAGAGCACGTCGAGCACGCAGATGGTGGTGCTCTCCGAGCCCGTGCCCGTGGTTGTCGGGACGGCGACCAGCGGCAGCAGCCGGTTGACCGGCGCGAGCGCCCGCCCGACCGGCGCGTTCAGGTAGTCCATCAGGTCGCCGGGGTTGGTGGTGAGCAGGTTGACGGCCTTGGCGGTGTCGATGGCCGACCCGCCGCCGACCGCCACGATGGCGTCGAACGGACCGGCGTCGCGGGCGAAACCGATGGCGTGCTCCATCGAGGCGTCGGTCGGCTCGACGTGGACGCCGTCGAAGACGACGACCTCGATGTCGTAGCCGGCGATCTGCTCGGCGATGCGCGCCGGGTGCCCGGTGGCGGCGACGCCGGGGTCGGTCACCAGCAGCACGCGCCGCGCACCGTAGCCGCGCAGGTCGTGGCCGATCTCGGCGCTGGCGCCCGACCCGAACTTCAGCGCGGGCGCGGCGTAGGTGAACACGGTCTCGGTGGTCGGTGCGGTCACGCGGCCGACAGTAGTCCGCAGCGACCCGTCGAGGGAGGCCGTCCGTACGCTGCTCGGTGTGAGGCTGGGCGGGGGACGACGCGGCACCGCGGCGGCGGGACGATCGGCCGTGCGCGGAACAGGCCGCGTGTCCCGACCGGCCGCGGCACTGGCGGTGGCGGTCCTCCTCCTGCTCGCCGCCTGCGGCGGCGGAGCCGACGACCCGCCGAGCACCGGCGGCGATACGACGGCGTCCGCACGCCCCGAGGGCCCGGCCCCGCAACCGGTGGTCGACGGCGCCCGCCTGCTCGACGCCCGCACCGGGCAGCCGTGGCTGCCGCGCGGGGTGAACTGGAGCGGCTTCGAGTACGCGTGCGCCCAGGGCTGGGGCTACTCCCCGCTGGAGGGCCGCGGCACCGATCCGGCCGCCGCGCAGGCCGCGCTGCTGGCCGCCGCCGGCATCGACGCCGTCCGGCTCCCGCTCAACCAGGACTGCTGGCTGGGCACCCGCGGAGCGCCCGCGGGCATCGCCGCCGACGGGTCCGCCCGCACCCCCGAGGGCTATCGGGCCGAGGTGGCGGCCTTCGTCACGGCGCTGCACGCCCGCGGGATGGCGGTCGTGCTCGACCTCCAGAGCCGCAAGCGCGAGGGGCAGCAGGAGTTCGGCAACGTGGCGATGCCCGACGCCGACAGCCTGCGGTTCTGGTCGCAGGTCGCCGCCGCCTACGCGAACGACCCCTCGGTGCTCTTCGACGCCTTCAACGAGCCCTACGCCCGCTACGACGCCGCCGGCCGCCTGGTCTTCGAGCTCACCTGGTCGTGCTGGCGCGACGGCGGGTGCACCCCGCCGGTGCGCGACGACCGGGAGGCCCCGACCAACGCCACCTACCCGGCGGTGGGCATGGCCGCGGTGGTCGCCGCGATCCGCGACGCCGGCGCCCGGCAGCCGATCGTGCTCGGCGGCCTCGACTACGCGAACGACCTGCGCGGCTGGCTCGAGCACCGACCCGACGACGACCAGCTCGTCGCCGCCGTGCACGCCTACGACTTCAAGCGCTGCGCCGACGAGTCCTGCTGGGACGCCGAGTGGGCGCCGGTGGCCGCGCAGGCTCCGCTGCTGCTCGGGGAGGTCGGGGCCACCGACCCGGCCGCGGGCGACTTCGTGCCGCGGGTGCTGGGCTGGGCCGCCGACCACGGATCGGGGGCACTGCTGTGGGTCTGGTCGGCCACCGACGACCCGATGTCGCTCACCACCGGCCTCGACGGGACGCCGTCCGGCTACGGCCGGGAGGCCGCCGGCTGGCTGCGCACCGGCCGCTGGGAGGGCTGAGCACCACCCGGACGGGCCATGCGCCGGGGGCCGATCGGACCGCTCCGCACGCCGACGCGCGCCTTGTTGCCAAACGGTGGAGCTGCTGTTCCCACCCTGTCTCCGCCTCCCGCTTTGAATCGTCGAGGCGAGCGCGGCGGGGAGGCCGCGCGCCGACGAGGGAGAGGCACGAGCGTGACGGTGCAGGGCAGGTCCGCGAGCGGACGTGAACGGTCGATGGCGGTCAGCATGGCCCGGGTCGTGGTGACGCTGGCGATGTTCGTCGTGATGTTCATCGGGTTCCTCATCGCCCCGCTCATCGCCCTCGGCGCGACCTTCGCCGGGTACGCCGCCACGCGCGGCGGCCGACGCGGACGGCCCGCCGCCGCACCCGCGGCCGGCGGCTCGACGGCCGCCGTCCTGGCACCCGCGGGTTCGCCGCGCGGCGAGTTCGGGTCGGGTGCCGGCCGATGACCTCGCTCCTGCCCGGGGACGACGTCCGTACCCGCCTGCGCACCGTGACGGCGCCGGCCGAGGCGCCCGAGGCGCCCGCCGTCGTCCACGCGACCCCCGACCCCGAGGGCACCCGTCTGGTCACCTTGCTGCTCGCCGCGGAGGCGGTCACCGAGGAGCAGGTCGAGGCCGCCCTCGTCGAGCACCTGCGCACCGGCGACGCCGTCGGCGACATCCTCGTGGCCCACCGCGCCCTCGCCGAGGAGTACCTCGTCGCCGCGCTCTCCCAGCTCCACCAGCTCCAGCGCGTGAGCCTGCGCGGCTACACGCCCGACGCCGCGATCGCGCAGCGCCTGCCCGAGCGGCTCGCCCGGCGCCTGCAGGCGGTCCCGATCGCCGAGGCGGACGGCGTCGTCCTGCTCGCGGTCGCGCGTCCGTTGGACGACGAGGACCTGCTGCGGGTCGAGGAGTCGATCGGCCGGTCGGTGCGCCAACTGCTGGCCGACCGCCGCGAGATCGACCAGCTGCTCCAGCGCGTGCACCGCGACCACTACGCCGACCTGGCCACCCAGCACCTGATGCGCACCCAGCCGCAGATGTCGGCGCACGTCGTCATCACCACCGCGCAGAAGGCCGGGCTGATCGCCGTCCTGCTCGCCGTCGTGGTGTGCGCGGTCGTGCGGCCCGGCGCCACGATGGTCGGCCTCGTCGGCGCGGCCAGCCTGCTCTACCTGGCGGTCTCGGTCTACCGGCTGCGACTGACCCTGCGGGCGCTCGGCGCCTCGCTGGAGACCGACGTCACCGACGCCGAGGTCGCCGCGCTCGACGACCGCGACCTGCCCATGTACACGATCCTCGTGCCGCTCTACAAGGAGGCCGGCATCGTGCGCCGGCTTGTGCGCGACATCGACGACCTCGACTACCCGCGCACCCGCCTGGACGTGAAGCTGCTGTGCGAGGAGGACGACGTCGAGACCATCGAGGTCATCGAGTCCCTCGACCTGCCGCCGCACTTCCACCTGGTCGTCGTCCCCGACAGCCAGCCCAAGACCAAGCCGAAGGCCTGCAACTACGGCCTCCAGCTGGCGACCGGCCGCTACTGCGTCATCTTCGACGCCGAGGACCGGCCCGACCCCGACCAGCTGAAGAAGGCGATCGTGGCCTTCCGCAACGCGCCCGGCAACGTCGCGTGCGTGCAGGCGAAGCTCAACTTCTTCAACCAGGACCAGAACCTGCTCACCGCCTGGTTCGCCGGCGAGTACTCGATGCACTTCGAGCTCGTGCTGCCCGCGATGGGTGCCGCCGAGGCGCCGATCCCGCTGGGCGGCACCTCCAACCACTTCGTCACGGCGACACTGCGCGAGCTCGGCGCCTGGGACCCCTTCAACGTCACCGAGGACGCCGACCTGGGGCTGCGGCTGCACCGCGAGGGCTACCGCACCGCGATGATCGACTCGATCACCCTGGAGGAGGCCAACTCCCAGGTGGGCAACTGGATCCGGCAGCGCAGCCGCTGGAACAAGGGCTACCTGCAGACCTGGCTGGTGCACATGCGGCACCCGCTGCGCCTGATCGGCGAGATCGGCGTCCGCGACTTCGTGAGCTTCAACCTCACCCTCGGCAGTGCCTTCGTGCTGCTGATGAACCCGATCTTCTGGACGCTGACGACGATGTACGCGCTCACCCGCGCCGGCTTCATCGAGCAGCTCTTCCCCGGCGTCGTCTTCTACGCCGCCAGCGCGATGCTCGTCGTCGGCAACTTCGTCTTCACCTACCTCAACGTCGCCGGCAGCCTGCAGCGCGGCCAGTTCGGCATCACCCGCACGGCTCTCATGTCCCCGATCTACTGGGGCCTGATGAGCTGGGCCTGCTGGAAGGGCTTCCTGCAGTTGTTCACGAACCCGTTCTACTGGGAGAAGACCGAGCACGGCCTCGACGCCGGACACGAGGGCGAGGTCGCGGCATGACCGAGGTGATGCCCCAGCCGATCCGCCGCCGCGACCGCGAGGCGCAGGCGGTCCAGGCCGTCGGACGCCGTCCCTCCGACATCGAGCGCCGGCCGTGGGAGAGCGCCGCGGTGTTCGCGCTCTTCGCCCTCGCCTACACCGCGATCGGCGGCTGGCTGGTCGTGCAGCGCCACGTCGTGGGCTTCGAGGCGCTCGATCGCCTCAACCGCACCCTCATGGTCTGGCACAACGACCCGCCCAAGCTGGCCGCGGTCGGCTTCGACCACGCGCCGCTCTCGACGCTGCTGCTCGCACCGCTCACCGTCGTCCCGGCGCTCGCGCGGTCGCTGTGGGTCGTCCCGCTCGCCTCGGCGCTCTTCGCCGCGGGCACGATGACGAGCCTCAACACCCTGCTGCGGCGGGCGCTCCTGCCCGCGCCGCTGCGCGCCGGCGTCCTGCTGGCGCTCGGCGCCAACCCGCTGGTCGTCTGGTACGCCGCCTCGGGTGCGCGCGAGTTCGTCTGGCTCTCCTTCGCCGTCGCCGGCATCGGGGCCCTCGTCGCCTGGTACGTCACCGCCGACGTCCGCTTCGTGATGATCGCGGGCCTGTGCTTCGCGGTCGGCACCCTCACCGGCTACGGCACGCTCGCCTTCTTCGGCATCGGGGTCGCCCTGGTCGCCGGCGTGCTCGGCCGGCTCGGCGCAGGCAGCGACGAGGTCGAGGGCACCACCGTCGGCTTCGCGACGCCCGCGGTCTACGTCGTGGCTCTCTGGACGGCGTTCAACCTGCTGCTGCTCGGCGACCCGATCGCCTGGGTGACCGGGCAGCACCAGAGCACCGGCCTCCCGGCCGGCGAGATCCTCGGAGCCACCCTGCGCCTCGTCGTGGACGGCGCCCCGCTCGCCCTCGTGGTCCTGCCCGCCCTCGTGGTGGTCGGCGTCGCGCGCCGCAACGCGCTGGCCCTCGGTCTGGCCGGCATGCTCGCCGTCGCGATCGCCGCGCCTGCGGTCGCGGCTTGGCTGCACCTGACCGACGAGCCGCTGCACCTGCGCAACGCCGTCGCCGTCCTGCTGCTGGCCGTGGTCGGCGGCGTCTGGCTGGCCCGCGCACTGGAGGAGCAGGGCCGGCTGGTGGCCGGCGGACTGGTCGCGGCGCTGCTCGTCAGCATCCCGTGGACCTTCCACACCATGCGCACCTACCCTTACCAGGACCTCGAGTCGGTCGCGGTCGCCGCCGTCACCGACGGCGATCAGGAGGGCGCGACCGCGATGTCCGGTGCCGCCGTCGGCATCGCCGACGAGCAGGAGATGGCCGCCTGGATCCGGGCGCACGTCACCCGGCGCGGCTCGATCCTCACCGACAACGCCCAGACCTTCGGCGTCATGCTGCTGACGGGTCGGCCCGACCTGTTCGACGACCGCGTCGACGCCGGCGACGCGGCCTGGTCGGCTGCCGCGCACGACCCGGCCGGCCACGTCGACCTCCTGCTGCTCAGCCGCGACACCTCGCGCGACCTGCTCAGCCGCCTCTACCCCGCGGCCGCCGCCGGCACCGACCCGGCGCTCGTCCCGGTGATGACCACCGACCGCTACGTGCTGGTCGGCGTCCCCGCCACCTACGTGCGCCCCGACGACGCACCCGTCCTCGACACCACCGCGGCCGACGCCGCCTCGACCGCATCGACCGCCGGAGCCACCTCATGACCGACCAGCAGCAGCACCCGCAGTTCGCACCCGCGCCGAGCGTGGAGTCGCTCCTCGGCTCGGGCCTGTCCGGACGCGTGCCGTTCCCGACCCCCGACCCGACGCCCGACCCGGCACTGGGCCAGCCCCTGGGCCAGCCCCTGGGCCAGACCCCGGGCCAGACCCCGGGCCCGGCACAGCAGGCCGAGCCGACGGCCGCCGTCCCTCCCGCCGTGCCCTCCGCGGCCCCGGGGGCCGAGGACGCCGCTGCCGAGCTCCCCGAGCCCGTCGAGGTCGTCGAGCCCGTCCAGGCGGTGGAGCCGATCGTCACCGACCTCGGCGTCGCCACCGACCACGAGGTCCCCTTCCTCCAGATGACCGTCGAGGCCGTCGCCGCCTCGCTCATCACCAAGCTGCACGCCGCCGAGGCCGCGGCCCGTGAGCACCTGGCCGCCATGGAGGCCGAGGCGGCGCGGCGCTGCGAGCTGCTGACGGCCCAGGCCGAGCTCGACGCCGAGCTGATCCGCCTCTACGCGCGCCGGGAGTCGCACGCGATCCTCGCCGCCGCGCGCGCGACGATCGCACCCGAGGCGTCCACCCCGGCCGCCGACGCCGAGGCCGGGCTCGAAGCCGTCGGGGAGGCCGTGCTGCGCGGCGTCGAGGCGCTCGACGCCCACCTCCAGCGGTTGCACACCTTCCGCAGCGGCAGCACCGACCTCCCGGGCACCGAGGCGCCGGCATGACCCGCCGTACCCGGCTGATCGCCGGCGGCCTGGGCCTGCTCGCCCTGACCGGGCTCACCGCCTGCGGCAGCGACGCGCCGTCCGGCCGCACCCCCGCCGACGACCTGACCCCGGCCGCCGCCTCGGCCGGCGCGTCCGGCGAGTCCGGGCTGCCGACCGTCGAGGCGCCGCTGTTCAGCGCCGACTCGCCCTGGAACTCCCGCGTCGACGCCCTGCCGGTCGACCCCGACTCCGCCAGCATGCTGCGCCTCGCGCAGCGCTCGGTCGGGGTCGTCGAGCGGGCCGGCGTCGTCCGCACCGAGACCGTCGTGGCCGACGACCCGCTCTACATCAACACCTCCGCATGGACCGTCCCGGTCGTGCAGGGCGGGGAGCCGACCCAGGTCGTGTGCCGCCAGCTGGTGTGCGGCGACGGCGATCAGGCGCATCCGCTGACCCTCGACGTGCCCGCCGACGTCGACCCCGACCCGCGCTACGACGGCTGGTTCACCGTGCTCGACGACGACGGCACCACCGCCTACGACCTGTGGCGCGCGCGCCGCGAGGACGACGGCACCCTCAGCTACCAGTACCTGCGCACGTGGGACCTCTCCGGGCCCGGGTACGGCGAGCCGGGCCAGACCTCGGCGCGCGGCTCCGGCCTGCCGCTCGCGGCCGGCCTGATCCGCCCCGGAGAGCTCCAGAACGGCCTGATCGACCACGCGCTGGCCATCAGCGTGCCCGGACCGGCCGCCGGCAGCTACGTCGAGCCCGCATCGAGCACCGACGGCACCGGCAGCGCCCGCTCCCTGCCCGAGGGTGCTCGCATCCGGCTGCGCGCCGACGTCACCATCCCGGTGCCGCGCGACCCGCGCACCGGCGAGCGGATCCGGCTCACCGCCCAGCAGCAGCGCCTCGCCGACGCGATCGTCGCGGCCCTGCGCACCTACGGCGCGATCGTCGTCGACCGCGCCACCGTGCCGACGCTCTACGCCCAGGCCGGGGTCACCTCCGGCCTGCTGAGCGGCAACGAACTCCAGGGGCTGCACCTCTCGGACTTCGAGGTCGTCACCCTCGGCACCCGGCACCGTGCCGGCGACCCGACCGCAGCCACGCCCGACGCGGAGGCCACCCGATGACGTCCACCCGACCCCACTCCGGCCCGCGCACCGGCTCGCGGCTCGCCCGCTCCGTCGGCGTCCTGACCGCGGTGGCCGCCCTGAGCGGGCTGGCCGCCTGCGGTGCCCAGCAGGCCGGCGACGCCGACGCTCCCGACACCGACGCCCGCACCCTCGTGGCCGCCGCCCAGCAGCAGCAGGCCGCACGCAGCAGCGCGGACGACGCCCGGCGCACCGCCGCCCTCGACGCGCTGCCCCAGCCGGTCGCCGGCACCGTGACGGTCGTCGGCGCGGGCGCCACCGGAGGCGACCTGCTCACCCCGGCCAGCGTCGCCGCGTACCGCCGCGGCGCCTCGACCGACCGCATCGAGACGTCGTTCGCCGGCGAGGACGCCGGCGTCGCCGCCCTGTGCGCCGGCACGGCGGACGTCGTCTCCACGACGCGTCCGCTCACCGCCGATGAGCTGGCGGCCTGCCAGGCCGTCGGGCTCGACGTGGTGACCTTCCGCCTCGGCGCCGACGCCCTCGTGCTCGCGACCCGCGGCGGCACCGACGTGGGCGGCGACTGCCTGGGCACCGACCAGGTGCGCGATCTCTACCGCGCGGGCTCGCCCTACATGCGCTGGAGCCAGCTCGGCGGCGGCTTCGACGACGTCGCCCTGCGCGTGGGCGGCCCGGCCGTCGACGCCAGCAGCTTCGCGACCCTCAGCCGGCTCGTGCTCGGCAGCGCTGCGCCGTCGGCTGCGACGGTGCGCTCGGACTACGTCGCCGCTCCCGACGGCGCCGACGCCGACCGCACCTTCCTGGTGGGCAGCACCCGCGACGCGACCCTCGCAGCCTCGCTCCGCGACCGGCAGCGCACCCAGGCGCAGTGGGCCGACCAGGCCCGCGGCCAGCGGCAGGTGCTCGCCGACGCACGCGCCGAGCAGCGCATCGCCCTGGCCGAGGTGGCCAAGGGCATCCGCACCGGACGTCCCGCCGCCCAACAGGCCGCCGACGCCGCTCGTGCCGACGCCGCCGCGGCCGCCGTCCGCTCGGCCGTCGCGCGCCTGACCCGCTATGAGACCGCCCGCGACCGGGCCACGGTCGCGGTGCGCGACGCCTCGGCGGCCGCGCGGCGGGTCGCCGCCCTCACCGGACGGCTCGGGATCTTCCGCTACAGCTACTACCGGCTCTTCGCCGACCAGCTGCGCGCCTTCGAGATCACCGCGCCCGGCGCCGGGGACTGCGTGTTCCCCAGCGACGCCACCGTCACCAGCGGCGCCTACCCGCTGAGCTCCCCGCTGCTGCTCAGCACCACCACCCGCTCGCTCGACCGCGGCGAGGTGCAGGCCTTCCTCACCGACGCCGTCCAGCACGCCCCGGCCCGCGCCCAGGCCGCCGGCCTGGTCGGCCTGGACGCCGCGACCCGCGCGACCGAACTGGCCTGGCTCGACGGCACGGCCACGCCGGTCATCGTCCGCGCCGCCGCCACGCCGACAGCGGGTGCCGCGACCGAGGCGCCCGCCGCGCCGGCACGGTGAGGACGCCCGCGCGGGCGGCGTCCCTGCTGCCGCTCCTGCTGCTCCTCACCGCACCGGCGAGCCTGCTGACAGCGCCGTCCTCGCTCGCTGCGGGCACGGTCGCGCGCACCGACGACGGCGTCCTCACCCAGCAGGTCACGCTGTCGTGGGACGGCGACCGCCGCCGACGCGTCATGCAGCGCTCGGCCGTCGTCCCGGGCATCGGCACCCTCACCTTGGTGTGCCGCCCCGACAGCACCCTCGTGCGACTGCGGCCCACCGACCGCACCGCCGAGACCCAGCTGTGGATGGCGAAGTACGAGAGCAAGGACGACCGCCCGGTCGTCTCGGTGAAGACGGCGCGGGTCTACCGGTTCGCCACGGCCACCGACACCGGGCGCGGGGGCACCGGTCCGGTGACGCATGAGGGCCTCAACCAGCAGGCCACCATCGAGGACTGGCAGTCGGGCTACCTGCACGGCGTCATCAGCCAGCGACCGGCCCGCAACCGGGCCGGCGCATCGATGGCCGTGCCGCCGACGACGTCCCTCGAGCTCACCTGGTGGTGGACCGGCTTCCGGCACCCCCGTGACTGGCAGTCGTGCCGCATGGACGCCACCCTGCGCACCGACCTCTCCCAGCGACCGCAGCTGACCTGGCACGGCGACGCGGACGCCGCAGGCAACGACACCCGCACGATCGACCTGCCCGGCCTGGGGACCATGACGCTCGCCTGCGCCGCCGACCCCACGACGACCCCCTCGTTGGCCCTCGCGCCGGGCACCGAGGACTCCTCGCTCTACGTCGAGACCATCAGCGGCGAGGGCCTGGTCGACGACCACGTCGACAGCGACGACCTGGTGCGCGACCCGGTGACCGGCCTGCTCGGGCCCGTGCCGCTGCCCGAGAACGGCATGCTGCGCGTCTTCGCCACGGTCGGCGGCGTCGAGCGCGCCTTCACCGTCTCCTCCTACTGGGTGCGCAACGACGCCGAGCACCCCGAGCAGGACCTCTGCGAGGTCGCGGTCGCCGAGGTCGGGGCCCAGGCCTAGGCCGAGGCCTAGGTCGAGGGCTGGCGTCCGTCGGCGGCCAGCGCGACGGTGACGACGTCGGCGACCTCGATCGCACCGGACTCGATCGCACCCACCCGCACCCACGCGGCGGCGTCGGTCGTGCCGCCCTGCTCGACGACCTCGGGCACGGCGTCGTCGGGCAGCCTGACTGCGAAGACCAGCTGCACGGCGTGGTAGTCCTCGTGGCGCCCGCTGGGCGCGGTGCCGTGGAAGTGCGTGTCGGCGACGGTGACCAGTGCCCCGACCTCGCCGGTCAGCCCGGTCTCCTCGGCGAGTTCGCGTGCCACCGTCGCGGCCGGCGTCTCGCCGTGGTCGACGCCGCCGCCGGGCAGGGTCCAGCGTCCGGGGTGGGCGCCGAGCGCGGAGATGCGGGTGAGCAGCACCTCGGCGTCCTCCCCGGTGCCGCGCACCGCCAGCGCGGACGCCGTCAGGCGCTGCACCTGCACCGGCTCGTAGGCCCGCAGCTCCTCGCGGGCCAGCGGCACGAGCGGCACCCGGCCCGCGACGACGTCGGTGAGCGAGATCCAGCGCGCCTCGGCCGTCGTGCCGTCGACCTCGACGACCCGCGGAGCCGGGGCGTCGGCGGCGACGTGACCGTCGTAGACCAGTCGCACGGAGTGGTAGTCCCACAGCCCGTCGCGCTCGAAGTTCTGCTGGTGCACCGAGTGCACCCGGGCGGTCTCGCCGACGCTGACCTGGAGGCCGGTCTCCTCGTAGACCTCGCGCACGACGGCGTCGCGGGGGTGCTCACCGTGCTCGACGCCGCCCCCGGGCAGGGTCCACAGCTCGGTGTCGGCGACGCGCTCGGAGAGCCGGCACAGCAGCACCTGGTGGTCGCGCACCACGACGACGTACGCCGCGAGGCGCTGCGCCCGGGGTGCCGTTGCCATGCCGTCAGGCTATCGGCCACGGACCCCAGGTCGGCGGCACGGCACCGAAGGGCAGGTCCTCCAGCGTGGTGGCGCTGATCACCGGGTCGGGCGCGTGGCCGCCGAGGTGCGCCGGGTACCACCACGCGTGCTCCCCCGGTGCGGGCCGGTGGTGCTCGGTCGACTGCAGACGCTCGAGCATGCCGGTCAGCACATGACCGAGATGCGTCGTGGTCGCGCGGACGTCGGCGTCCGGGGCGACGATGAAGGACTCCCCCACCAGGACGTCGACGCGGCGTCCCGGTGTGAGGTCGGGGCGGGGCAGCCGACCCTCGACCTTCGGCCCGGCCGCCCAGATCCGGTTGCCGCCCCACAGCGCCACCGGCACGATCGGGGCGCCCGTCTCGCGGGCCAGCGCGACCGCACCCGGCATCAGATGGCGCACCGTGGAGGAGAAGGCCACGCCGCCCTCGGGGAAGATGCCGACGGCCTCGCCCTCACGCAGCAGCCGACGTGCCCGCAGGTAGGCGGCGGCCGGTGCCGCGCGGTCGACCGGCACGTGGCGCATCGCGTCCATCGCCGTGCGCACGACCGGCGCGTTCCAGATGTCGTGGCGGGTGAGGAAGCGGACGTAGCGCCCGCGCGTCAGACCGGCCTGCCCGACGAAGAGGAAGTCGAGGAAGGAGGAGTGCGTGCTGGCGAGCACCACGGGGCCGTGCACGGGCACCGCCCGCGCGCCCTCGATGCGCAGATCGAGGTGCAACCGGTCGAAGAGCCGCTCCCCCGCACGGATGCTGCGGTGGTACCAGCGTTCGGGAGGGGCCATGGGCGCGCTGCGATCCGGACCGCGCGGCCTAGGCGAACGGCGGACGGGCGTCGCGGGCGATCGACCGGCGTCCGGCCCATCGCCACACCCGGGCCGCACGGTCGCGGTCGGCGTCGGTGACCAGGTTGCCCATCCAGCGCAGGGCGAGGGTCATCAGGAGGTCCGAGCGCATGCCGGCCGGTCCGAGGGTCGCCAGCAGGCCGGGCACCGTGACCAGGCCGGCCAATCGACGGGCGATGGAGAACGACTCGCCGTAGTGCTCGCGCAGCAGGGCCGGCCAGATCTCGTCGAGCTCCCGGGTCGGCTGGGAGGTCATCAGCTCGGCGATCATGCGGCCGGTCTCGAGGCCGTAGTCGATGCCCTCGCCGTTGAGCGGGTTCACGCAGCCGGCGGCGTCGCCGATGAGCGCCCAGTTGGGGCCGGAGACCCCGGAGACCGCTCCGCCCATCGGCAGCAGCGCGGACGCGGGCGCCCGCAGCTCCCCGGAGAGGCCGAACTCCTCGCGGCGCTGGTCGGCGTAGTGCTGCATGAGCGGCCGGACGGCGATGTCGGCCGGGCGCTTGGCCGTGGCCAGCGTGCCGACACCGAGGTTCACCTCGCCGGTGCCGAGCGGGAAGATCCAGCCGTAGCCGGAGAGGATCTCGCCGTCCTCGCCGCGCAGCTCGAGGTGCGAGCTGATCCAGGGGTCGTCGCTCATCGTGGAGGTGACGTAGGAGCGGCCGGCGACCCCGTAGACGGTGTCGCGGTGCCACTCCCGGCCGAGGACCTTGCCGAGCGGGGAGCGGACGCCGTCGGCGACCACGAGGCGTCGGCAGGCGATCTCGACGGTCTCGGCGTCCTTGCCACGGCGGCCCTCGGCGCGCTGTTCGAAGACGACGGCCTCGACCCGTCCCGCCTTCATGCGCACGTCGACCGCTCGCAGGCCGTCGTGGGCGGTGGCGCCGGACTTGATGGCGGTGGTGCGCAGGTGGTCGTCGAGCTCGGTGCGGGCCACGGCGCTGCCCCACTCCGGCAGCGTGCCGCCCGGCCAGGGCAGCAGCAGGGTCTGGCCGAAGCCGTGGGCCCGCAGGCCCTGGTTGACGGTGTGGGCCCGCAGCCAGTCCTCGAGGCCGAGGCGTCCGAGCTCATGCACGGCCCGGGGCGTCAGACCGTCGCCGCAGGTCTTGTCGCGCGGGAAGACCGCGGCATCGGCCAGTACCACGTCGGCGCCGCCGCGGGCGGCCCAGGCGGCGGCCGCCGAGCCCGCCGGGCCGGCACCGACCACCAGCACGTCGGTCGAGGTCGATGTCACCGGTGTCACGTGGCCATTCTGACACCGGTCACCG
Organism: Nocardioides fonticola; assembly: GCF_039536805.1. Classification (NCBI taxonomy): domain Bacteria; kingdom Bacillati; phylum Actinomycetota; class Actinomycetes; order Propionibacteriales; family Nocardioidaceae; genus Nocardioides; species Nocardioides fonticola. Next base: position 30,180 of record NZ_BAAAZH010000021.1, read on the forward strand.
AACCCCGACCGGCGTGCCCGGTGTCAGTGGCCGACGACCTTGCGGAACGGCTTGTGCGCCAGCAGGTGCACCGCGTCGTTGCGGCACCCGGTGGTGCGGTGCTTCACGAACTGCGAGGCGGTGGCGCCGGGCACGTAGACGCGGAACCCGTCGACCTTCGTCGGCCGGCACTTCTTCTTCGAGTACGGTCCGGTGCTCGTCTCCTCCACGACGCTCACGGCCTTCTCGCCCGAGGCGAGCACGACGGTGCGGACCTTGCCCGGCGTCCGGTCGGCCGCGGCGCCGATCTGGGTGCCGTCGCCGCCGCCCACGTAGGACAGGCCGCCGTAGCCGTGGATGGAGCAGGCGCCGGCACTGGTGTTGGTGAGCACGAGACGGCCGTAGACGTGGCTCATCCCGGCGTCGGTGACGCGGTAGGACGCCGTCACGTCGTCGTTGCCGCAGGCGGCGACCGACGAGGCGGCGCTCGAGGCCCCCGCGGGGGCGGCCTGGGCGGGCGAGAGCACGGAGGTCGCCGAGGTCGCGGCAGCGGCGGTGAGTCCCGCGGCGGTCACTCCTGCGGCCAGGAAGCGCACGGGGCGGGACACGGTCGGGAACAGGGTGGACATGAGGTGGTTCTCCTCGGTCTGCGAGGGCGCCTCTCGCCCTCGTCGACCCTCAGACGGACGGCGGCCCGACGATGTTGTCGGACTCGTCCTGAGAATCTCCTGACCGTTCCGGCACCCGTGACCCGGCTGCAGCGGAGCCGGAGCGAGCGGTCGAGGCGCGAGCGAAGCGAGCCCGCCCGGTCACTGAGGTGCGAGCGAAGCGAGCCTCGAAGTGCCCGCACCCGAACGCCCACCCGTGCCGACGGACGTCCGGCTCACCGGGCCTCGCGGCTCGTCGCTGGCGCTCCTCGCTCCTCGACCACCGACGAGCACCACCGGGGAACGCCGACGGGGCGGCGACCCGCAGGTCGCCGCCCCGTCAGTGGGACTGCTCGAGGGACTTCCCCGACGTCAGCTCTGGTACGAACCGAAGTCGAAGTCGTCCAGGGCGACGGCCTGGCCGGCCGTGCCGAACTCGTAGTCGTAGCTGTCGTAGCCCGTGACGGCGTACGCCGCGGCGCGCGCCTCCTCGGTGGGCTCGACCCGGATGTTGCGGTACCGCTCGAGGCCGGTGCCCGCCGGGATCAGCTTGCCGATGATCACGTTCTCCTTCAGACCGCGCAGGCTGTCGGAGCGGCCGTTGATGGCGGCGTCGGTGAGCACGCGGGTGGTCTCCTGGAAGGAGGCCGCCGAGAGCCACGACTCGGTCGCCAGCGAGGCCTTCGTGATGCCCATGAGCACCGGACGACCCGAGGCCGGCTTGCCGCCCTCGGAGACGACCCGACGGTTCTCCTCCTCGAAGATCACACGGTCCACGAGGTCGGAGGGCAGCAGGTTGGTGTCACCGGACTCGATGACCGTCACGCGACGCAGCATCTGCCGCACGATGATCTCGATGTGCTTGTCGTGGATCGACACACCCTGCGACCGGTACACGTTCTGCACCTCGTCGACCAGGTGCTCCTGGGCGCGACGCACGCCGAGGATGCGCAGGACGTCCTGGGGGTCCTCGGTACCGACCGTGATCTTCTGGCCGACCTCGATGTGGTCGCCGTCGGCGACCAGCAGGCGCGCACGCTTGGAGACCGGGTACTCCTGGACCTCCGAGCCGTCGTCCGGGGTGACCAGGACCTTGCGGGCCTTGTCGGTCTCCTCGATGGTGACGCGACCGGCGGCCTCCGAGATCGGGGTACGACCCTTCGGCGAGCGAGCCTCGAAGAGCTCGACCACACGGGGCAGACCCTGGGTGATGTCGTCGGCCGAGGCCACACCACCGGTGTGGAAGGTACGCATGGTCAGCTGCGTGCCGGGCTCGCCGATCGACTGGGCGGCGATGATGCCGACGGCCTCGCCGATGTCGACCAGCTTGCCGGTGGCCAGCGAGCGGCCGTAGCACTTCGCGCAGGTACCGGTGCGAGCCTCGCAGGTCAGGACCGAGCGGACCTTGACCTCCTCGATCTCGGCCTCGATGAGCTCGGCGATCTTGACGTCGCCGAGGTCCTCGCCGGCCACGGCCAGCACCTCGCCCGTCTTCGGGTGGACGACGTCGACGGCGGCCGAACGCGCGTACGCGGCGGTCTCGACGTTCTCGTACTTGACGACCGAGCCGTCCTCCTGACGCACCGCGATGCGCTTGGGCAGGCCACGCTCGGTGCCGCAGTCGTCCTCACGGATGATGACGTCCTGCGACACGTCGACCAGACGACGGGTCAGGTAGCCGGAGTCGGCCGTCCGCAGCGCGGTGTCGGCCAGACCCTTGCGGGCACCGTGGGTCGAGATGAAGTACTCCAGCACCGAGAGGCCCTCACGGAAGTTGGCCTTGATCGGACGCGGGATGATCTCGCCCTTCGGGTTGGCCACCAGGCCTCGCATGGCGCCGACCTGACGGATCTGGTTCATGTTTCCGGACGCACCCGAGTCGACCATCATGAAGATCGGGTTGGCGCGGTCGTAGGCCTTCTCCATGGCCTCACCGACCTTGCGGCTGGCGTCGGTCCAGATCTCGACGAGCTCCTGGCGGCGCTCCTCCTCCGTCATCAGACCACGCTCGTAGTCCTTCTGGATCTTGGCGGCCTGCTTCTCGTAGCCCGACAGGATCTCGGCCTTGTCGGCCGGCGTGGTGACGTCGTCGATGGAGACGGTGACGCCGGAGAAGGTCGCCCAGCGGAAGCCGGCGTCCTTCAGCGCGTCGAGCGAGGCGGCGACCTCGACCTTGCCGTAACGCTCGGCGAGGTCGTTGACGATGGCGCCGAGCTGCTTCTTGCCGACCGCGTAGTTCACGAACGGGTAGTCCGCGGGGAGCGTGTCGTTGAAGAGCGTGCGACCCAGGGTGGTCTCGACGAGCTCGCCGTCGAGGCGCACCTTGATGTTGGTCTGGACGCTGATCTCGCCGCGGTCGAAGGCCATGATGGCCTCGGCCTGCGAGGAGAACGCCCGGCCCTCGCCCGGAGCACCCTCGCGCGCGGTGGTGAGGAAGAACAGACCCACGATCATGTCCTGGGTCGGCATCGTCACCGGGCGGCCGTCGGACGGCTTGAGGATGTTGTTGGTCGAGAGCATCAGGATGCGCGCCTCGGCCTGGGCCTCCGCCGACAGGGGCAGGTGGACGGCCATCTGGTCGCCGTCGAAGTCCGCGTTGAACGCGGTGCAGACGAGCGGGTGGATCTGGATGGCCTTGCCCTCGATGAGCTGCGGCTCGAAGGCCTGGATGCCCAGACGGTGCAGGGTGGGAGCACGGTTGAGCAGCACCGGGTGCTCGGTGATGACCTCTTCGAGGACATCCCACACGACCGGACGGGCGCGCTCGACCATGCGCTTGGCCGACTTGATGTTCTGCGCGTGCGAGAGGTCGACGAGGCGCTTCATCACGAACGGCTTGAACAGCTCCAGCGCCATCTGCTTGGGCAGACCGCACTGGTGCAGCTTCAGCTGCGGGCCGGAGACGATGACCGAACGACCCGAGTAGTCGACGCGCTTGCCGAGCAGGTTCTGACGGAAGCGACCCTGCTTGCCCTTGAGCATGTCGGAGAGCGACTTCAGCGGCCGGTTGCCCGGGCCGGTGACGGGGCGACCACGGCGGCCGTTGTCGAACAGCGAGTCGACGGCCTCCTGGAGCATCCGCTTCTCGTTGTTGACGATGATCTCCGGCGCGCCGAGGTCGAGCAGCCGCTTGAGGCGGTTGTTCCGGTTGATGACGCGGCGGTAGAGGTCGTTGAGGTCGGAGGTCGCGAAGCGGCCACCGTCGAGCTGCACCATCGGGCGCAGGTCCGGCGGGATGACCGGGACGGCGTCCAGCACCATGCCCTGCGGCTCGTTGCCGGTCTTGCGGAAGGCGTCGACGACCTTGAGGCGCTTGAGCGCCCGGACCTTCTTCTGGCCCTTGCCGGTCGCGATGGTCTCGCGCAGGCTCTCGACCTCGGCGGCGATGTCGAAGTCCTGGAGGCGCTTCTGGATCGCCGTGGCGCCCATGTGGCCCTCGAAGTACTTGCCGAACCAGTTCTTCATCTCGCGGTAGAGGAGCTCATCGCCCATGAGGTCTTGGACCTTGAGGCTCTTGAAGGTGTCCCAGACCTCCTCGAGACGGTCGATCTCGCGCTGCGAACGGTCGCGCAGCTGCTTCATCTCCCGCTCGGCGGCGTCGCGCACCTTGCGACGGGCGTCGGCCTTGGCGCCCTCGGCCTCGAGGGCGGCGAGGTCCTCCTCGAGCTTCTTGGCACGGTCCTCGACCGCCTGGTCGCGACGACGCTCGAGGCGCTCGCGCTCCAGGCCGACCTTGCCCTCGAGCATCGAGAGGTCGCGGTGACGCGCGTCCTCGTCGACGGAGGTGATCATGTAGGCCGCGAAGTAGATGACCTTCTCGAGGTCCTTCGGGGCCAGGTCGAGCAGGTAGCCCAGCCGGCTGGGCACACCCTTGAAGTACCAGATGTGGGTGACCGGGGCGGCGAGCTCGATGTGGCCCATCCGCTCGCGGCGCACCTTGGAGCGGGTCACCTCGACGCCGCAGCGCTCGCAGATGATGCCCTTGAAGCGCACGCGCTTGTACTTGCCGCAGTAGCACTCCCAGTCCCGCGTGGGGCCGAAGATCTTCTCGCAGAAGAGGCCGTCGCGCTCGGGCTTGAGGGTGCGGTAGTTGATGGTCTCCGGCTTCTTGACCTCGCCGTGGCTCCACTGACGGATGTCGTCAGCGGTGGCGAGACCGATGCGGAGCTGGTCGAAGAAGTTCACGTCGAGCACGGTGGCTTGAGTCCTTCGGTTAGTTCTGAGAGTTCAAAGGCTGTGTGATCCGATCCCCCGACCCGGCGGCATCAGCCACCGGATCGGGGTCCCGGCGAAGTTCTCGAGCGAAGCGATGAGAACTTCGGGGGGTGATCAGACCTCTTCGACCGAGCTGGGCTCGCGGCGGGACAGGTCGATGCCGAGCTCCTCGGCGGCGCGGAAGACGTCCTCCTCCGCGTCGCGCAGCTCGATGCTCGAACCGTCCTGGGAGAGGACCTCCACGTTCAGGCAGAGCGACTGCATCTCCTTGACGAGCACCTTGAACGACTCGGGGATGCCCGAGTCGGGGATGTTCTCGCCCTTGACGATGGCCTCGTAGACCTTGACGCGTCCGGGGACGTCGTCGGACTTGATGGTGAGCAGCTCCTGCAGGGCGTAGGCGGCGCCGTAGGCCTCCATCGCCCACACCTCCATCTCACCGAAGCGCTGGCCACCGAACTGCGCCTTACCGCCCAGCGGCTGCTGGGTGATCATCGAGTACGGGCCGGTGCTGCGGGCGTGGATCTTGTCGTCCACCAGGTGGTGCAGCTTGAGGATGTACATGTAGCCGACCGAGACCGGGTCCGGGAACGGCTCGCCGGAGCGACCGTCGAAGAGCCGGGCCTTGCCGTCCTCGCCGACGACGCGGACGCCGTCGCGGTTCGGGATGGTCGCACCGAGCAGACCGGTGAGCTCGTCCTCGCGGGCGCCGTCGAAGACCGGGGTCGCCACCTTGGTGTCGGGGGCGGCCTTGTCGGCACCGATCTTGATGAGGCGCTGCTTCCACTCGGCGTCGTTCGGGTCGCCGCTGAGGTTGAGGTCCCAGCCCTGCTTGGCCAGCCAGCCCAGGTGCAGCTCGAGGATCTGGCCGATGTTCATGCGTCGCGGCACGCCCAGCGGGTTGAGGATCACGTCGACCGGGGTGCCGTCCTCCATGAACGGCATGTCCTCGATGGGGAGGATCTTGGCGATGACACCCTTGTTGCCGTGGCGGCCGGCGAGCTTGTCGCCCACCGAGATCTTGCGCTTCTGCGCCACGTAGACGCGCACCAGCTGGTTGACGCCCGGCGGCAGCTCGTCGCCGTCCTCGCGGTCGAAGACCCGGACGCCGATGACGGTGCCGGACTCGCCGTGGGGGACCTTCATCGAGGTGTCGCGCACCTCGCGCGCCTTCTCACCGAAGATCGCGCGGAGCAGGCGCTCCTCGGGGGTCAGCTCGGTCTCGCCCTTGGGGGTCACCTTGCCGACGAGGATGTCACCGGTGGTGACCTCGGCGCCGATGCGGATGATGCCGCGCTCGTCGAGGTCGGCCAGCATCTCCTCGGAGACGTTCGGGATGTCCCGGGTGATCTCCTCGGGGCCCAGCTTGGTGTCGCGGGCGTCGACCTCGTGCTCCTCGATGTGGATCGAGGTGAGGATGTCCTCCTGCACCAGGCGCTGGCTGAGGATGATGGCGTCCTCGTAGTTGTGACCCTGCCACGGCATGAACGCCACGAGCAGGTTGGTGCCCAGGGCGATCTCGGCGTCGTCGGTGCACGGGCCGTCGGCGATCGGCGAACCGACCTCGAGACGGTCGCCCTCGCTGACCAGCGGACGCTGGTTGATGCACGTGCCCTGGTTCGACCGGCGGAACTTCGCCAGGCGGTAGGAGGAGTACGTGCCGTCGTCGTTCATCGTCTCCACGACGTCGGCCGAGACCGACTTGACCACACCGGCGGTGTGGGCGACGACGACGTCGCCGGCGTCGACCGCGGCGCGGTACTCGATGCCGGTGCCGACCAGCGGGCTGTCGCTCGTGATGAGCGGGACGGCCTGACGCTGCATGTTCGCGCCCATGAGCGCGCGGTTGGCGTCGTCGTGCTCGAGGAACGGGATGAGGGCGGTGGCCACCGAGACCATCTGGCGCGGCGAGACGTCGATGTAGTCGACCTCGTCGGCCGGGACCTCGGAGACCTCGCCGTCGCGCTGGCGCACCAGCACCCGCTCGTCGGTGAAGTTGCCCTGCTCGTCGACGACCGCGTTGGCCTGCGCGATGACGAAGCGGTCCTCGTCGTCGGCGGTGAGGTAGTCGATCTGGTCGGTGACCCGACCGGCCTCGACCTTGCGGTACGGGGTCTCGATGAAGCCGAACGGGTTGATGCGACCGAAGGAGGCCAGCGAGCCGATCAGACCGATGTTCGGGCCTTCGGGGGTCTCGATGGGGCACATGCGGCCGTAGTGCGACGGGTGGACGTCGCGGACCTCCATGCCGGCGCGGTCGCGGGAGAGACCACCGGGGCCGAGCGCGTTGAGGCGACGCTTGTGCGTCAGACCCGCGATCGGGTTGGTCTGGTCCATGAACTGCGAGAGCTGCGAGGTGCCGAAGAACTCCTTCAGCGCCGCGACGACCGGGCGGATGTTGATCAGGGACTGCGGCGTGATGGCCTCGACGTCCTGGGTCGTCATGCGCTCGCGGACGACACGCTCCATGCGGGCCAGACCCGTGCGGAGCTGGTTCTGGATCAGCTCGCCCACCGTGCGGATGCGACGGTTGCCGAAGTGGTCGATGTCGTCGGCCAGGATCGGGTGCATCGCGTCGACGGCCTCGGCGGCCGCCAGGGGCAGCTCCTCGCGACCGTCGTGCAGCGCCACGATGTACTTGATCGCCGCGACGATGTCGTCGACGGTCAGCGTCTGCTGGTCGAAGGGCTGGGCCAGGCCCAGCTTCTTGTTGATCTTGTGGCGACCGACCTTGGCGAGGTCGTAGCGCTTGGGGTTGAAGTAGTAGTTGTTCAGCAGCGTCTGCGCGGCCTCGCGCGTGGGCGGCTCGCCCGGGCGCAGCTTGCGGTAGATGTCGAGCAGCGCGTCGTCCTGGCCCTGGGTGTGGTCCTTCTCCAGGGTCAGCATCATCGACTCGTACTCGCCGAACTCCTCGCGGATCTGCTCGTTGGTCCAGCCGAGGGCCTTGAGCAGCACGGTGACGTTCTGCTTGCGCTTGCGGTCGAGGCGGACGCCGACCATGTCGCGCTTGTCGATCTCGAACTCCAGCCACGCGCCACGGCTCGGGATGAGCTTGGCGGTGTAGATGTCCTTGTCGGAGGTCTTGTCGGCGGTGCGCTCGAAGTAGACGCCCGGGCTGCGGACCAGCTGGGAGACGACGACGCGCTCGGTGCCGTTGATGACGAAGGTGCCCTTGTCGGTCATGAGCGGGAAGTCGCCCATGAAGACCGTCTGGCCCTTGATCTCGCCGGTGTCGTTGTTGGTGAACTCGGCGGAGACGTAGAGGGGGGCGGAGTAGGTGAAGTCCTTCTCCTTGCACTCCTCCACGGTGTACTTCGGGTCGTAGAAGACCGGGTTCTCGAAGGAGAGCGACATGGTCTCGGAGAAGTCCTCGATCGGGGAGATCTCCTCGAAGATCTCCTGCAGACCGGACTTGTCGGAGACGTCCTCACCCTCGGAGCGACGGCGCTCGACCTCGGCGGCCCAGCGGTCGTTGCCGATCAGCCAGTCGAAACTGGCGGTCTGCAGGGAGAGGAGCTGCGGGAGCTCGAGCGGCTCGGTGATCTTCGCGAACGAGATGCGTCGTGGGTTGTTACCAGGGGCGGTGCGCGCGGCCAAGAGGGATCCTTCGGCGAGTCAGCTCATCGACGGCGTCGCCCCCCACACCGGAGCCACCGGTCGGCTACGGGCATCTGAGGGCAGACGCAAAGCGCCACGGTACCCGAGATCCGGGCACGCATCAACCTCAGCCCCGAAGGGTTGCGACGATGATGACCCCCGGGCGGGCCCGGGTCAAGCACTTCCGCACAGGTGGCGCCCGGGCGGATGTCACACCGGCGCGGGTGCGCGACGGCTCGGCCGCCGCCCGCAGCACGGGCTCAGGCCGGGCCCAGCACCGGCCAGCACGGGTTCAGGAGGTCGCGAGGTCGTCGACGAGCCAGTCGCCGCCCTCGCGGACCATCGTCACCGTGACCTGGTCCTTGAACACCACGGGGGCGCTGGTGCGCTTGTTGGAGGTGGGGCGGTTGACGAAGACGAGCACCTCGACGCGGTCGGGACCGGTGCGCACGATGCCGGCGTCGATCACCTCGGCGCTCACCACCGCCTTCAGGCCGGGGGCGTTCTCCTTGACCACGGCGAAGGTCTGGTCGTACTGCTTCTGGTAGCTCGCCGTCATGTAGGTGCGGGCGGCCGCGGCGTCCTCGTCGAGGTGGCGGTAGTCGTAGCTCAGCACCGGGGCGATGGCGCGGACGGCGGCCTGCTCGGCCTGGTCGGCCGCGGCGTCGTCGATCGTGTTCGAGGAGCCGCCGGTGAAACCGAGGACGACCGCGGTCACGAAGAGGGCGATCGCCGCCACCCCGGCCACGAGCAGGGCCCAGGTGGGGACGCCGCGGCTGCGCACGACCGACGGCGCGTCCGCGCCCGGGTCGTCGATGCCGGTGCCGGCACGCGGGGCGGCGACGGCGACCGGCGGGGCCTCCTTCGCGGGGACGGCGGCGGCGTCCTCGTCGGCCTGGCCCGGCTCGGCAGCAAGGTCGTAAGCGAGGTCCGCAGCGAGGGCGGCGTCGTGCTGCGCGCGTCGGTCGGGGTCGAGGAGCACCTCGGCCGCCTGGTTGAGCGCGCGGAAGCGGCGGTCACCGGGATCGAGGTCGGCGATGGCCGTGCGCCAGGCGGCCCGGATCTCCTCGGCGTCGGCGCTCGGCTCGACGCCCAGGACGTCGTACCAGCTCGGGGTCACTGGCCGGCCCCCTGCGAGGCGGGTGCCGACGAGGCGGGCAGGGACGGGGAGGCGGGCGCCGACGGCGAGGTGCCGGTGGACCCGTCGTCGGCGACCCCGGTCACCGGGGAGAAGTCGTCGACGATCCACTTGCCGCCGATCTTCACGACGCTCACCGCCACCCGGAAGGGCGCCGGCTCGTCGTCCACCGTCTTTCCCTTCTTGTTCTTGTACGAGTTGGTGAAAGAGCCCGCGACCAGCACCGTGGCGGAGTCCTGGTCGAGGTCGGCGACCCCGGTGGCGAAGACGTCGGCGGTGCGGGTGAGCCCCGCCTTGGCCGTCTGCTCCGCGATCGTCACGCTCTGGTCGAAGGAGGCCTGGAACTTCGGCGTGATCAGGGCGGTGACGTCGCTGCGGTACTGCGGCATCTGGCCCTTGTCGTCGAGCAGCGCTGGCCCGTAGTTGTTGATCGCCAGCATGAACCGCCGCGCCACGCTCATCACCTCGTCGCGCTGCGGCTGGCTGACCGTGCCCTCGCCGCGTCCGGCGACGATCGCCGCCAGCGCGCCGCCCGACCCGAGCGCGATCACGATCAGGACGATCAGCAGCACCAGCCGGAACCGCGGCGAACGCGGGCCCCGGGCCGTACCGACGGGAGAGGTCTCCCCGCTCACTTCCGAGCCGTCAGGGGCTGGAGGAACAACCACTTCCACGCATCCTTCCCGAGCGTCGCCGGAGCCACGCTACCGGTGGACGCGTACCGGGCCGTCGTGGGGTCCTGCGCCGGGTCGCCCCAGTGCAGCTTGCCCGTGGCGGGGTCGTAGGAGGCCACCGTCGGCGAGTACCCGGGCGCGACGCGCGGCAGGGTGAGGTTCTGGACGCCGCGCGGGTCGCTCTTGGTGATCGGGTCGGCACACTTCACTGCCGTGTTCATGGGCCGGTTGCTGCCGTCCTGCGGAGGCCGCTTCTTGGTGCTCTCGTACCCGTTCGTGCAGACCGGGTTGTTGGTGATGATCAGACCGAAGTGCGCGTCGTAGAGACCGGTGTCCGGGGACTTCGAGACCACCGTGAAGCTGCCCTCGACCACGTAGGGGTAGATCACGAGGAACTGCTCGATGCCCGGGATGTTCGCCACGACCACCTTGCCGGTGGTGACCAGGTTGTTGATGAGGTCGCCCAACTCCACCTGGTTGTCCTGGAGGAAGGTGCGCAGCTCGATCGCGGCCGTCGAGCCGTTGTCGATCAGGCGGCGCAGATCCGGGTCGGCGCCGGCGAGCACCGCGCTGAACTGGGAGAGCTGGCTGGCGAAGGTCTTGATGGCGCTCGTCTGGTCGACCTGCGTGCGCAGGACGACGTTGCTGTCGCGGATCAGCGCGGCCGTCGTGTCGAAGTTGTCGTTCGCGGTCTGGAGGAACGACGTGCCGGTGTCGATGAGGCGCTGGAGGTCCTTGCCCGTGCCCGCGAACGCCTTGCCGAGCTCGCCGATCGTCGTGCTCAACGCGTCGCGGTCGACCGAGGAGACGGTCGTGCTGATGTCGGCGAGCAGCTTCTCGGTCGGCAACGGCGTCCGGGTGTCGGCGACGGCGATCTCGGAGTCGTTCTCGAGGTACGGCTTCTCGTCGGTCTGCGGCTGGAGCTCGAGGTACTGCTCGCCGACCGCCGAACGGTTGCCGACGACCGCGAGGGTGTCGGCCGGGATGGTGTCGTAGCTGTTCTCGATGTCGAGGTAGGCGTCGACGCCGTCGTCGGTGAGGACCAGCTTGGAGACCCGGCCGATCTCGACGCCGCGGTAGGTGACCTCGCCACCGGCGAAGAGACCGCCGGAGCTGGCGAGGTGGACGACCACGGTGTAGCTGGGGTCGTAGACGAGTCGGGTCAGCCGGGCGTACTTCGCGCCGACGTAGCTCACGCCGAGCAGCGTGATGACCAGGAAGACCAGGAGCTGGATCTTCGTGCGCCGCGTGATCACTTGACCACCATCCCCGGGACGAGCAGCTTGACGAGGGCCGGGTCGTAGACCTGGGTGAGCTGACGCAGGGTCGGCCCCTTCTTCGGATCGACGTAGCCCATGCCGGGTCGGCCGAGGCCGAGTCCGCCGAGCGCTCCCCCGATGAGGTTGCCCAGACCGCCGAGCGAGAGGCCGTCGCCGGAGGCGTTGGCGCCCAGTCCCGGGAGACCCGGGATGCCGGGCAGACCCGGGATCTGGTTGATGATCGTGCAGACGACCGCGTTCGCGTTGGAGGGCTTCGCGCACTCCTTCTTCAGGTTCAGCAGGCCCTGCACGTTGCCGAGCACCTTCACGCACGCGGCGCTGGCGATGTTGCCGCTGGCGATGCACTGCAGCACGTTGTTGAGCACCACGGTCGGCGCCAGGGACGTCGGCAGCAGCGTGGGCAGGCTGGTCGGGATGCCGGTGATGCCGCCCGACAGGTCGAGGTCGAGCTCGACGGACAGGTTCGTGTAGTCGCCCATGTGCAGGTTGCGGGCGACCTGCGGGTCGCGGCCGACGACCTCGTCGACGAACGGGAAGGTCAGGAAGGTGCTGAAGGCCTTCACGAAGGAGTCGCCCGCGTTCGCCAGCTCGGTGAGCGTCGGCTGCAGCTGGCGGATGGTCTCGATCGTGGAGTCCTTGGCCGCCGAGATGACCCGGACACCGACGTCGCCGAGACGGTTGAGCGACTGGAGCATCTTGACGAGGTCGTCGCGCTGCCGGTCGAGCGAGCGCAGGGCGCTGGGCAGCTCATCGAGCGCGCTGTTGATCGAGCCCTGCTGCTGCTTGGCCGAGACCGAGAGCCGGTTGAGCGACTCGATCGCGTCGACGATGTCGGCCTTGTTGTCGTCGAGCGTGCGGGTGAAGCCCTCGATCTGGTTGAGCACCGAGCGGGCGGAGTCCTCACGGCCGTCGAGGGTCTTGTTGAGCTCCTGGACGATCGTCTTCAGCTGGGCGACGCCGCCGCCGTTGAGGACCAGGCTGAGCGCGCCGAAGACCTCCTCGACCTCCGGGTTGCGACCCGTCCGCTCGAGCGGGATGTTGTCGCCGTCGGAGAGCCGGTTGTCGTCGGCACCCGCGAGCGGCGGCGAGAGCGAGACGAACTTCTCGCCGAGCAGGCTGGTCTGGCGGATGTCCGCGATCGCGTTGTCCGGCAGGTCGACGGAGTTGCGCAGCTTCATCGTGACCTTGGCCAGGTAGCCGTCGAGGTCGACCGAGGTGACCTCGCCGACCGTGACGTCGTCGACCTTGACCGTCGACTTCGGCACCAGGTCGAGGACGTCGCGGAACTCCGCGGTCACCGTGATCGGGTTCGAGCCGACGTCGGCGCCGCCCGGAAGCGGAAGGTCGTAGACGTCGGCCTTGCAGCCGCTGAGCAGGAACGCGCCGACGACGGCGGCGGTCACGACGCGCGCGAGGCGCCGGGTGCGGGTCATCGGGTCGCCTCCACGAGTCCACCGAGCGTGGGGTCGAACCGGTCGCGAGCCGCGGCCGCGGAGCCGCCGAGCGCGCCCGGGCGACCGAGCACGCCCTGCGCGAGCTTGCACAGGGAGCCGGTCTTGTCGATCTGGCCGAGGATGGTGCACAGGACCAGCGAGGGGTCGCTGACGGCCTGGTTGCCGAGCTGGGTGACGTTCGCGTTGGTATCGAGCGTGCCGGACTCGGGGTTGTAGGTCAGGGCCAGGTTGTTCAGGGCGAGCGGACCGGCCTTGAGAGCCTCGTCGAGCTCGCCGCGACGCTTGACCAGCACCTTGGCCACGCGGTTGAGCGCGGTGATGTCACGGCCCAGCACCGCCCGGTTGTCCGAGACGAAGCCGGAGACCTGCTCGAGGGCGACGCCGAGGTTCTTCAGCGCGGCGGCCAGCTCCTGACGCTCACCCGACAGCTCGGTGCTGACGCCGGCGAGGGAGTCGCTGAACCTCCGCACGGTGGTGTCGTTGTCGGCGAGCGTCTTGACGAACCGACCGAGAGCCGCGGTGGAGCCGAAGAGCTCCTCCTTGTTGTCGTTCAAGGTGGCCGAGAGCTGGGAGAAGTTCTTGATCGTCTGGTTGACCTTCTCGCCCTGGCCGCCGAAGTTGCGGGCCGTGGTCTCGAGCAGGTCGGTCAGCGCGCCCGTGGAGTTCGCACCGTTGGGGCCCAGCGCGACCGTCAGGTTGTCGAGGCTCGAGTAGATGTCGTCGAGCTCGAGCGGGACCGCGGTGCGGTCCTCGCCGAGGACGGTGCCGTTGGCGAGCTGGTCGCCCTCGCGGTAGACCGGGGTGAGCTGCACGTAGCGGTCGCCGACGATCGAGGGCGCGATGATGACGGCCTTGGCGTCCGCCGGCACCTTGACGTCCGAGCGGTAGCTCATCTTCACCACGACGTCGGTGCCGGACGGCGTCACGGAGTCGACCGTGCCGACCGGCACGCCGAGCACCCGGACGTCGCTGCCGACGTAGATCGAGACCGTGCGCGGGAAGAGGGCGGTCAGGGTCTTGGTGTCCTGGCCTCCGAAGACGGTGACGGCGGCGCCGACGACGAGCGCCAGCACCACGATCGGGACGGCGGCCGAGCGCAGCAGGGCGAGCGCGCGGGTCATCCGATACCACCTCCGTTGGCGAGGTCGGGGATCGCGGCGAGGTTCTGGATGTAGGTGTCGAACCAGGGGCCGTTGCCCAGCGTGCTGGCGAAGACCCGGTAGAAGGGCGCCAGGAGTCGCAGGGAGTTGTCGAGGTTGTCCTCGTTCTTGTTCAGCACGGCCAGCACCCGCTCGAAGTTCTCCAGCGCCGGCTTGATGTCGGCCTTGGTGCCCTTGACGAGCGCCGTGAGCTCGGTCGAGATCTGCGAGGTCGACACGAGCAGGCGGTGCACCGCCTCGCGACGGGCGATCAGCGCCCGGAAGAGGACGTCGGAGTCCTTCATCAGGCCGATGATGTCCTGGTCGCGGGCGTCGAGGACGCCGCTCACCTTCTGCAGGTTCTTCAGCAGCGTGTTGATCTGGTCGTTCTTCGCGGCGATGTTCGAGGACAGCGCCGAGACGCCCTGGAGGGCCGACTGGAAGGCCTGCGGGGTGTTGCGGGTGAGGTCGGCCAGCGTGGTCAGCGACTTCGCGAGCTGGTCGGTGTCGATCTTCGAGGAGGTCTCGGCCAGTCCGCTGAAGGCGTCGACGACGTCGTAGGGCGAGCTGGTGCGCTCGACCGGGATCTCGGCCCCCTTCGCCAGCTGGCCACTGCCGCCCGGGTCGAGGGAGACGTACATCGAGCCGAGGAGGGTGGCGACCTTGATGTCGGCGCGGGTCTCGTCGCCGAAGTCGGCGTCGGTCTTGATGCGCATGCCGACCTTCACGGTCTCGCCGTCGAGTTCGATGCTCGACACCTTGCCCACGCGGACGCCGGCGATGCGCACCGGGTCGTCGACCTTGAGGCCGCCGGCCTCGGAGAAGGCCGCGTAGTAGACGTCGCCACCGCCGATGAGCGGGAGGTCCTGGGCCTTGAAGGCGGTGAGCATGAGCAGCGCGATGACGGCGAAGCTCGCCGCGCCCACCTTGATCGGGTTGCGTTCCCGGAACGGCTTCATCGGTCCACCCCCTCGTGCCTGGTCTCGTGCCTGGTCTCGGTCGCGATGCGCTCGGTCATGACAGATCGCACCGCGCTCCCCCGACGTTGTAGGTGAGCGGGATGGAGGCGCCTCCGGGCAGTCGCACACGGCCCTGGAAGTGGCACAGGTAGAAGTTGAACCACGAGCCGTAGGTGGCGGTGCCGCCGATCTTGTTGAGCTTGATCGGCAGGACCTGCAGGGCCCGGTCGATCTCACCGCGGTTGCGGTAGAGGTTGTCGCTCAGGCGGCGCAGCTGCTTGATGTCCTCGATGAAGGGGTTGCGGATGCCCTTGACGAGGTCGGCGGTCTGGGTCGAGAGCGCGGAGATCTGGTCGAGGCTGTCGAGGATCGGCTGACGGTCGGCCTTCAGGCCCGCGACCAGCTTGCGGAAGCTGAGGATCAGATCCGACAGCTGGTCGTCGCGACGGCCGAGGTTGTCGAGGACGTCGTTGAGGTTGGTGATGAGCGCGCTGATCACCTCGTCGCGGTCGGCGAGGGTGTTGGTCACCGACGCCGTGTTCGCCAGGAGGTCCTGCAGCGTGCCGCCCTCGCCCTGGAAGACCTGGACGACCTCGTAGGACAGCTTGTTGATGTCGGCCGGGCTGAGGGCCTGGAACAGCGGCTTGAATCCGTTGAACAGCACCGTGAGGTCGAGCGCCGGCCGCGTCTTGTCGACGCCGATGACGGTGTCGGGCTTGATCGGCGTGGAGTCCGATCCCTCCTGGGTCAGCGCGATGTAGCGCTGACCGACGAGGTTGCGGTAGCGGATCGTGGCATGCGTGGCCTGGGTCAGCGGCGTCGAGCGCTGGACGCTGATCGTCAGCATCGCCCGGTCGTCGTCGACGATCTTGATGTCCTTCACGCTGCCGACCTTCACGCCGGCGATGCGGACGTCGTCGCCCTTGACCACGCCGGCCGCGTCGACGAACTCCACGCGGTAGTCGTTGCTGCGCTGGAAGGTGAAGTTGCCGATGATCACCACGAGCAGGCTCGTCGCCAGCGCGGTGACGAGCATGAAGACCACCAGCTTCGCGCCGTCGACCGACGTCTTCCGGTCCAGCAGCTTCGGCCGGCTCCCCCGCCGCCCGGTCATCGCGTCACCTCCGCTGGCGCTCCGGTCGCGACGATGGACCGCATGATGATCTCGCTCCGCTCGCTCATCGCAGACTCACCTTCGCGCCGCGGGCCATGGGGGCGACCAGGAGGACGCCGAGGTCGGGGACATCGGAGGCGCTGACCCCGAAGCCGGGGGCCAGGAGCGAGCGCAGCAGGTCGGACTCCTCGGGGCTGCCGGCGTACCCGTCACCGGGCGTGCCGTCACGGAAGTAGTAGGACGGCGCGATGCGCGACGTGCCCTTGCCCGTCGGGCTGTCGACGCCGTCGTCGAAGTCGGGCTGGGAGAGCACGGGGTTGGACTGGCTCCACGGCGGGTTGGGCAGGTGGAGGCAGTTCGGGCCGCGGTTCTCGCCGAAGTGCGGGCGGTCGTTGGCGTTGTACCCGCGCGGCTGGTTCGGCAGCGTCTCCAGGACGATGTGGAGGGTGAATCCGCGGAAGGCCTCGGCCTCGAGCTTGCCGGCGTTGACGATGCCCTGGGAGAGGCAGCTGAACTCGGGGGCGTACTTGGCGAAGACCCGGAACTGCTGCTGCCCGATGTCGCCGAGCTGGATGAGGTTGTCGCCGTTGACGTCGAGGAAGTTCCGCGCGGTGTCGGAGAAGGCCGAGACGTCGGTGAACAGCGCCTGGAGCTTCTGCTCCCGCGCTTCCAGGGTGCCGGTCGTGGTGACGGTGTCGCGCAGGATCTGGCCCACCTGCGGCAGCACCTGGGCGTAGGTGTCGGAGACCTTCGCGGTCAGGCGCAGGTCGTCGACGAGCTGCGGGATCTGCGGGTTGAGGCGCTTGAGGTAGCTGTCGAGCGTCTCGAGGTTCTTGCCGAGCAGCTCGCCGCGTCCCTCCAGGGCGGTGGCCAGGGCATTGAGCGTCATGTTGAGCTCGGCCGGCTGGACGGTGCGCAGCAGCGGGTAGAGGTCGGCGAGGACCTTCTCGACCTCGGTGCTGACGACCGTCTTCTCGATGGTCGCGCCCGGGGCGATGTGGTCGGCGTCGCCGGTCGTCGAGGCCGGCACGAGCGAGACGTACTTCTCGCCGAAGAGGGTCTTCGGGACGATCGAGCCGGTCACGTCGGCCGGGATCAGGCGCAGGTCGGAGGGGTAGATGCCCAGCGTGATGGTGGCGCCGTCGCCGTCGGTGGTGGCGTCGAGCACCTCGCCCACGATGACGCCGCGGATCTTCACATCGGCGCGGGAGGGCAGCTGGAGGCCGATCGAGTCGGTCTTGAGGTAGACCTCGTCGTAGCTGCTGAACTGCTTGGTGAAGATCGCGTAGGTCAGGTAGACCAGGCCGACCAGCAACGCCAGGAAGACGATGCCGAGGGTCTTGAAGCCGCCGAGGAATCGCATCGTCACCCCGCCAATCTCACGGTCGTGGTCGTGCCCCAGATGGCCATCGAGAGGAACAGGTCGATGACGTTGATGGCGACGATGCTGGTACGGACGGCGCGGCCCACCGCGATCCCCACGCCTGCGGGTCCGCCGGAGGCGTTGTAGCCGTGGTAGCAGTGGATCAGAATCACCGTGATGGCGAAGACCAGCACCTTGCCGAACGACCAGAGGACGTCCTGGGGCGGCAGGAACAGCTGGAAGTAGTGGTTGTAGGTGCCCGCGCTCTGCCCGTAGACCTTCGTGACCGTGATGTAGGTGGCGAAGTAGGAGGAGAGCAGGCCGACCACGTAGAGCGGGATGATCGCGATGAGACCGCCGACGATGCGGGTGGTCACGAGGTAGGGCAGCGACGGGATCGCCATGACCTCGAGCGCGTCGACCTCCTCGGAGATCCGCATAGCGCCGAGCTGGGCGGTGAAGCCGCAGCCGACGGTCGCGGCGAGCGCGATGCCGGCGACCAGGGGCGCGATCTCACGGGTGTTGAAGTAGGCCGAGACGAAGCCGCTGAACGCGGCGGTGCCGATCTGGTTGAGGGCCGCGTAGCCCTGGAGACCGACCTCGGTGCCGGTGAAGAAGCACATGGCGGTGATGACGCCGACCGTGCCGCCGATGACCGCCAGCGACCCCGAGCCGAGGGTGACCTCGGCGAGGATCCGCAGGATCTCCTTGTAGTACCGCGTGACGGCACGCGGGGTCCAGGCGAGGGCGCGCAGGAAGAACGCCAACTCCGAACCGAGGTTGTCGAGTGACTTGAGCGGCTTCTCGTAGGCCGCCTTGATGCTTGCCACGGGTCAGCCTGTCTTCGGCGGGAACAACTGGATGTACACGGCGCTGAGGATGAAGTTCACGAGGAACAGCAGCATGAAGGTGATGACGACCGACTCGTTCACGGCGTCGCCCACGCCCTTGGGGCCTCCCCCGGCGTTCATGCCCTTGTAGCAGGCGACGATCGCGGCGATGAGGCCGAAGATGAGAGCCTTCACCATGCCCTGCCACAGGTCGGGCAGCTGGGCCAGGGCGGTGAAGCTGGCGATGTAGGCGCCTGGTGTGCCGTCCTGGAGGATCACGTTGAAGACGTAGCCGCCGGCGACGCCGACGACGCTCACCAGGCCGTTGAGGAACACCGCGACGAGCATGCAGGCCAGCACGCGGGGCACGACGAGCCGCTGGATGGGGTCGATGCCCAGCACCATCATGGCGTCGAGCTCCTCGCGGATCTTGCGTGCGCCGAGGTCTGCTGCGATCGCCGATCCGCCGGCACCGGCGATGAGCAGGGACGTCGCGATGGGCCCGGCCTCGCGGATGACCGCGAGCACCGAGGCCGAGCCGGTGAACGACTGGGCGCCGAACTGCTTGATCAGGCCGCCGACCTGGAGCGCGATGACCGCGCCGAACGGGATGGCGACGAGCGCCGTGGGGATGATCGTCACCGAGGCGATGAACCACGCCTGCTGGACGAACTCGCGGAACTGGAAGGGGCGGCGGAACAGGCCACGGCCGACGTCGAGGCCGAAGGCGAAGAGCTTGCCTGCGGTCCCGACCGGCGCGAGGACGCGCGTCGCGGAGAGGGGTGCCACGATCTGTCCGGCCTCAGTTCCCGCCGGGGGCCATGGTCATGGCCGGGGCGAAGGAACCCGGCGGCGGGGTCACACCGTTCTCCCGACACCACGCACCCGGCTCTCGCTGGCTACGACGCGAGATCCCATTGCTGGGCTCCAACTGCAACGGGATCGGCGGCAACGGCGGCAACTCCTGCCCCGCCTCAGCCGCCAACTCATCCGCGTCCTTCTCCTCGCTCATGCCGATCGGACCCACCCGCTGCGCGTTCAAGAACTGACGCACCACCGGCTCCTCCGAACTCAGCAGCATCTCCCGAGGACCGAACATCGCCAGATGCCGGTGATACAGCAGACCGATGTTGTCCGGCACCGTCCGCGCCGTGTTGATGTCATGGGTCACGATCAAGAACGTCGCATCGATCTGCGCGTTGAGGTCGACGATCAACTGGTTCAAGAACGCCGTGCGCACCGGGTCCAGACCCGAGTCGGGCTCGTCGAACAACACGATCTCCGGATCCAGCACCAACGCCCGCGCCAGACCCGCGCGCTTGCGCATACCACCGGAGATCTCACCGGGCAGCTTGTCCTCCGCACCCAGCAGACCCACCAGATCCATCTTCTCCATCACGATGCGGCGGATCTCGCTCTCGGACTTCCGCGTGTGCTCCCGCAACGGGAACGCGACATTGTCGTAGAGGTTCATCGACCCGAACATCGCACCGTCCTGGAACAACACCCCGAACAGCTTGCGGATCTCGTACAGCTCCTTCTCGCTGCACGAGGCCAGATCGGTGCCCTCGATCACGATCGACCCCCGGTCGGGCTTGAGCAACCCGATGATCGTCTTCAACAACACCGACTTGCCCGTACCCGACGGACCCAGCATCACGCAGATCTCACCAGCGGGAATCGTCAAGGTGACCCCGCCCCAGATCAACTGCTTGCCGAAGCTCTTCGTCAGGTCATCGACCTTGATCTCAACACCCACGAAAAGCTCCCTCAGCTCTCGATGCTCCACACCCGCCCGCCGGCTCGCCTGTGACGGCGCGCACAGGTGCACTGACGAGTAACAACGGTGATCCGGGCGTGAGGTTACGCAACTTTGTCGCCTGCGTCACTCCGACGCCGACAACCGAGACAGCATCGTTGCGAGCAGCCGCGTACAGCCCCTCGACACGCCGTCGACACGCCGTCGACACGCCGTCCGCAGGTCGGGATCGAGGCCGCCGAAGTGCTCTGCGCACCCGGAGACGGCAGAAGGGCGGCTCGTCCGTGGACGAGCCGCCCTTCCGACGGCGTGGGCGTCAGACGACGCCCGGGGTCACTTGAGGGTGACGGAGGCGCCGGCGGCCTCGAGGGCCTCCTTGGCCTTCTCCGCGACGTCCTTGGCAACCTTCTCGAGGATCGGCTTGGGCGCACCCTCGACGAGGTCCTTGGCCTCCTTCAGGCCGAGGGAGGTCAGGGCGCGCACCTCCTTGATGACGTTGATCTTCTTGTCGCCGGCGGCGTCGAGGATGACGTCGAACTCGTCCTGCTCGGCGGCGGCCTCGCCACCGGCAGCGGCGCCACCGGCGGCCGGGGCGGCGGCCACGGCGACGGGAGCGGCGGCGGTGACGCCGAAGGTCTCCTCGAACTGCTTCACGAACTCGGAGAGCTCGATGAGGGTCATCTCCTTGAACGCGTCGAGGAGCTCGTCGGTGCTGAGCTTCGCCATGATGGCGGTTCCTTCCATTCGGTGGCCCCCTCCCGGGCGGGAGGTCGAGGCCGGGGTTTCAGGTGGTGTGGACCGTGGCTGACCGGTGGGTCAGGCCTCGGTGGTGTCGCCCTCGTCGGAGGTCGCGGCAGCCTCGTCGGCGGCCGGGGCCTCGTCGGCGGGGGCCTCGTCCTGCGCCTCGTCGGCAGCAGGGGCGGAGGCCTCCTCGGCGGCGACCGGCTCGGCCGCAGCCGCACCAGCACCACCTGCGAGGATCGAGGGGTCCTCCTGAGCCTTCGCCTCCAGGGCGCCGGCGAGCCGGGCAGCCTGGGCGAGCGGGGCGTTGAGGAGGTAGACGGCCTGGCTCAGCGAGGCGAGCATCGCGCCCGCCAGCTTGCCCAGGAGCACCTCGCGGGACTCCAGATCGGCCAGCTTGGCGATCTCGGAGGCGTCGAGGATGTTGCCGTCCAGAACGCCACCCTTGATGACCAGGGTGGGGTTGGCCTTGGCAAAGTCACGCAGACCCTTGGCGGCCTCGACGACGTCGCCCTTGATGAAGGCGATGGCGGTCGGGCCGGTCAGCAGGTCGTCGAAGCCGTCGATGCCCACCTCGGTGGCGGCGATCTTGGCCAGCGTGTTCTTGACCACGGCGTAGTTGGCGTTCTCACCGAGCGAGCGACGCAGCTCCTGGAGCTGCTTCACGGTGAGACCGCGGTACTCGGTCAGCACGGCACCGGTCGCGTCGTTGAAGGACTCAACGATCTCCGCGACGGCTGCCTGCCTGTCTGCCCGCGCCATGGGTCTCCTTCCGGACTGGGAGACCGTCGCCCGGTCCGGAGACGACGAACGCCCTGAGCGCGGGCTCAGGGCGTGGGTTCCGCGCCGGGCGCGGGACGTGTTCACTGAACCTGCGCAGGCCGTCCGCAGCTGCGGAACCTTCGATCGGTAACTGGCGCTACCGACAACCGGCGGTCTCTGGTTTCACCGAGGATGTTAGGCGGGGCGCCGTGCACCGACCAAATCGGCGGGACGGACGCACCCGAGCACCACGCGCCGTCCCGCTGCGCGGCGGCGACTCCGGGCCGCAGCCGCCGGGATGCGAGGATCGTGCCATGACCACGCGTGTTCCGCTCAGCACCCTGTCGCCCGAGGACCTCGCTGCGTTCCTCGCCGAGAAGCAGGCCGCCTACACGGCCCTGCAGGAGCGCGGGCTGACGCTGGATCTCACGCGTGGGAAGCCCGCTCCCGAGCAGCTCGACCTCGCCGAGGACCTGCTCCGCCTGCCCACCACCCACCTCGACCGCTCGGGCGCCGACGTGCGCAACTACGGAGGTCTCGAGGGTCTGCTCGAGCTGCGGGAGATCTTCGCCGAGCTGCTCGGCGTCGAGGTCGCCCAGCTCATCTGCCAGGGCAACTCCAGCCTGACCCTCATGCACCAGACCGTCACGAACCTGCTTCTCTGGGGCGGCCCCGGCTCGCCCCGGCCGTGGAAGGACGAGGACGTCGTCCGGTTCGTCTGCCCCGTGCCCGGCTACGACCGCCACTTCTCGATGCTCGCCGACTTCGGCATCGAGATGGTGACGGTGCCGATGCACCACGACGGCCCCGACGTCGAGGCCGTGCGCGCCCTGGTCGAGAACGACCCGACGGTCAAGGGCCTGTGGATCGTGCCGACCTACGCCAACCCCTCGGGTGCGGTCTGCTCCCAGGAGGTCGCGGCGGCGCTGATGGCCATGCCGTCGGCCGCCCCCGACTTCCGCATCTTCTGGGACAACGCCTACGCCCTGCACCACCTCACCGAGGAGGAGGTCAAGAGCGCCGACGCCCTCAGCCTCGCGGCCGCCTCGGGCAACCCCGACCGGCCGATCCTGTTCGCCTCGACCTCCAAGATCACCTTCGCCGGCGCCGGCGTGGCGGTCATGGCCATGTCGGAGGCCAACAAGGCCTGGTTCCTCCAGCACCTCGGCATGGCCTCCATCGGCCCCGACAAGGTCAACCACCTGCGCCACGTCGAGTTCTTCGGCGACGCCGAGGGCGTGCGGGCGCACATGCGCAAGCACCGCGACATCATCGCCCCGAAGTTCGCCGCGGTCGACGACGCCCTGACCGCCGAGCTCGAGGGACTGGACATCGCCGAGTGGACCCGTCCGACCGGCGGCTACTTCGTCAACCTCGACGTCCTCGACGGGACGGCGTCCCGCGTCGTCGAGCTGGCCAAGGCCGCCGGCATCGCGCTGACTCCGGCCGGCTCGTCCTTCCCGCTCGGCCAGGACCCCCGCGACCGCAACATCCGCCTCGCGCCCACCTTCCCGACCCTCGGCGAGGTCGAGACCGCGATGGCCGGCGTCGCCACCTGCGTGGCGCTCGCGGCGGCGGAGAAGCTGAGCGGGCAGGACTGAGGGGTCGGGAGTCTCCCCGGTCAGCCGGGGAGACTCCCGCGGGTCCCCCCGAACGCCACGAGGGGCGGTGACCGGATCAGTCACCGCCCCTCGGGCGTTGTGCAGGAGCCCTGTCGGGCCGGAGGTCAGGCCGTGGCCTCGTCCTCGACCGCGACGTTGCGGGTGCGGTTGGGGTCGACCAGGATGCCCGGGCCCATGGTGGTGGACACGGTGACCTTCTTGACGTAGCGGCCCTTGGAGCTGGCCGGCTTGAGTCGCAGGACCTCCTCGAGCGCCGCGGCGTAGTTCTCCGCGAGCTGGACCTCGGAGAAGGAGGCCTTGCCGATGATGAAGTGCAGGTTCGCGTGCCGGTCGACCCGGAACTCGATCTTGCCGCCCTTGATGTCGGTGACGGCCTTGGCGACGTCGGGGGTGACGGTGCCGGTCTTCGGGTTCGGCATGAGGCCACGGGGGCCGAGGACGCGCGCGACGCGGCCGACCTTGCCCATCATGTCGGGGGTGGCGACGGCGGCGTCGAAGTCGGTCCAGCCGCCGGCGATGCGCTCGATGAGCTCGTCGCCACCGACGATGTCGGCGCCGGCGGCGCGGGCCTCGTCGGCCTTGTCGGCGTTCGCGAACACCAGGACGCGGACGGTCTTGCCGGTGCCGTGCGGCAGGCTGACGGTGCCACGGACGAGCTGGTCGGCCTTGCGGGGGTCGACGCCCAGACGCATGACGACGTCGACGGTCTCGTCGAACTTCTTCTTGCTGACGCTCTTGGCGAGCTTGATCGCGTCGAGCGGCGAGTAGATCTCGTTCTTGTCGAACGCCTCAGCCGCGGCGCGGTAGTTCTTGCTGCGCTGCATGGTGGTTCCTTCGTGTGCTCAGAGGAGAAGTGGTTGCCGGGCCAGCGCGGCCCTCCCACATGCCAGATGGATCCGGGGACGGATCAGGAGTCGACGGTGACGCCCATGGAGCGGGCGGTGCCCTCGACGATCTTCATCGCGGCGTCGACGTCGTTGGCGTTGAGGTCGGGCAGCTTGGTCTGCGCGATCTCACGGACCTGGTCGCGGGTGAGCTTGCCGACCTTGTCCTTGTGCGGAACCGAGGAACCCTTCGAGAGGCCGGCGGCCTTCTTGATCAGCTCCGAGGCCGGCGGGGTCTTGGTGACGAAGGTGAAGGTGCGGTCTTCGTAGATGGTGATCTCGACGGGGATCACGTTGCCGCGCATGGCCTCGGTCTGGGCGTTGTACGCCTTGCAGAAGTCCATGATGTTGACGCCGTGCGGACCCAGAGCGGTACCCACCGGCGGGGCCGGGGTCGCGGCGCCGGCCTGCAGCTGCACCTTGACCAGCGCAGCGATCTTCTTCTTGGGAGGCATGTGCCTGCTCCTCTTTCTTCTCGTGGTCGTCTGCGAGAACGCCGGGCGTTCTCTGCCACCTGATGCCGCCCGGCCGCGCCGGGCAACCTGACTAGTGTGCCGAAGCGCGCCCGTCGGCGCGAATCGGCGACGCGCCTGCTGGACGCCGTCGTCGAGACCAGCGGCCCGCCGGAGCGGGCCTGAGCCCGATCAGACGCGCTGGATCTGGCTGAAGCTCAGCTCGACGGGGGTCTCGCGGCCGAAGATCTCCACGAGCGCCTTGACGCGCTGCGACTCGGGGTTGATCTCGGTGATGGTCGCGTGCAGCGTGGCGAACGGACCGTCGACCACCATGACGCTGTCGCCGGTGGAGAAGTCGGCGACCTCGATCGGCTTCTTCGCCGTGACGGTGCCACCGGCGGGCGCGGTGCCCGCGGCGACGGCCTCGGCCTCGGCGCGCGCGACGACCGCGGGGGCGAGCATGTCCTCGACCTCGGTCATCGTCAGCGGCACCGGCTGGTGGCTGTTGCCGACGAAGCCGGTGACCGACGGCGTGTGCCGCACGGCCGACCAGGACTCGTCGGTGAGGTCCATGCGCACGAGCACGTAGCCGGGCAGGACGGTGCGCTTGACCATCTTGCGCTGACCGTTCTTGATCTCCGCGACCTCCTCGGTGGGGACCACGATCTCGTGGATGTAGTCCTCCATGTTGAGGGAGATGATGCGGTTCTCGAGGTTCTGCTTCACCCGGTTCTCCATGCCGGAGTAGGTGTGCACCACGAACCAGTCGCCGGGCTTGGCCCACAGCTCGCGCCGGAAGGCCTCGAGCGGGTCGTCCGCCTCGGCGTCGTCGGCGTCATCGGCCTCGTCCGCGGCGTCGACCTCGTCGACGGGAGCGTCGTCCGCGTCGTCCGCGTCGTCCGCGTCATCGGCGGGCGCGGCGTCGTCCTCGACGACGTCGGTCGCCTCGTCGGCGTCCTGCGGGGTCTCCTCGTCGAGGACGTCGACCGTCTCGAGGTCGGTCTCGGCGGGCTCGAACTGCTCGGTCACCACTGCTCCATCAAGGTCGTCGGGCGCGTCGTCGCGCCGGGGGCGGTCGGGGACGACCGCCGTCGGATCACTTCTTGCCGCTGCCGTCGAAGATCGCGAACGCCAGCTTGCCGAACCCGAGGTCGAGGGCCGAGACGATCGCCATCATCACGATGACGAAGACCATCACGACGATGAAGTAGGTCGTGAGCTGGTCGCGGGTCGGGTAGACGACCTTGCGGAGCTCGGCGACCACCTGACGGTAGAAGGTGGCCGGGCTCGTGCGCTTCTGCGCCGGGCGCGCGTTCGTGCGATCGCCTCGCACCGCCTTGCTGTCCGCCACGCCGTCACCTCTCTCGGATGGTCATCGTCGACCCGGTCGACCCGGGTGATTCGGTCCTCAGGCCGATCGGCCCGGGCTGGCCGGGCCGATCGATCTGCAGGGCACGAGGGACTTGAACCCCCAACCTTCGGTTTTGGAGACCGATGCTCTGCCAGTTGAGCTAGTGCCCTCCGTTGGTCGTCGCTTCCTGATCGCGGGCATGCCGAGGAAAGGGAGGAAGACCACCGCCGGGGAGTCTACGGGCCGGGGGTGACGCCGTCCAAACGCGGTGCCCGGCGTGCCTACGATGAGGCCATGACGGCCGGGCGCGACGTGCACACCCTGCCCAAGGCCCACCTCCACCTCCACTTCACCGGCTCGATGCGCCACGGGACGCTGCTCGAGCTCGCCGCGCGCGATCGCATCGCGCTGCCGGACTCCCTCGTGGAGGACTGGCCGCCGCAGCTCTCGGCCCACGACGAGAAGGGCTGGTTCCGCTTCCAGCGCCTCTACGACGTCGCCCGGTCGGTGCTGCGCACCGAGGACGACGTGCGGCGGCTGGTGCGCGAGGCGGCCGAGGACGACGTCCGCGACGGTGGCCGGTGGCTGGAGATCCAGGTCGACCCCAGCGGGTACGCCGCCCGCTTCGGCGGCATCTCCGCCTTCACCGATCTCGTGCTGGACGCCGTCGCCGAGGCGTCGCGGGAGACCGGGCTCGGGATGGCCGTCGTCATCGCCGCGAACCGCACGCGGCACCCGCTCGATGCCCGCACGCTCGCCCGGTTGGCCGCTCAGTACGCGGGCCGCGGGGTGGTCGGCTTCGGGCTGAGCAACGACGAGCGGCGTGGCCGCACCGAGGACTTCGCCGGCGCCTTCGCGATCGCCGAACGGGCCGGCCTGCTGCTCACCCCGCACGGCGGCGAGCTGCTCGGCCCCACGTCGGCCGCGACCTGCCTCGATGCGCTGCACGCCGACCGTCTGGGCCACGGCATCCGGGCCAGCGAGGACCCCGCCCTGCTCGAGCGCATCGCGACCGCCGGGGTGGCCCTCGAGGTGTGCCCGGTCTCCAACGTCGCCCTCGGCGTCTACAGCGACCTCACCTCGGTGCCCCTGCCGGTGCTGGTGGAGGCGGGCGTGCAGGTGGCGCTCGGAGCCGACGACCCGCTGCTCTTCGGCTCCCGACTGGCCGGGCAGTACGCCACCATGCGGGCCGCGCACGAGCTCGACGACGCAACGCTCGCCGAGCTGGCCCGCATGTCCATCCGCGCGAGCCGGGCGCCCTCGGACGTCGTCGCCCGCACCCTCGCCGACATCGACTCCTGGCTCGCGGCACCCGCTCCGGGCGCCGATGCTGGGAGGATGGCGCCGTGACGGACCAGCAGCCGCCCTCCCCCATCGACCCGCCGCCCTACGGCGCGCCGCCACCGCCGGGTCCGCCGCCGGGGCAGTCTCCCTACCCGTCCGGACCCGCCGGGCAGTACCCGCCGCCGAACCCGCACGGGTCGAACCCGTACGCACCGAACGCCCACCCCCAGCAGCCCTATCAGCAGCCTTACCAGCAGCCCTACCAGCAGCAGCCGCCCTACGGCGTCCCGCCGTACGGCTACGGCGCGCCGACGCCGCCCCCGCCCACCGACGGGCTCGCGCTGGCCTCGATGATCGTCGGGATCGTCTCCCTCGTGCTCGCCTGCGGCTACGGCATCGGCCTGCTCGGCTCGCCGGCGGCGCTGATCATGGGCCGCATCGCGGGCAAGCGCATCGACCGGTCGGACGGCGCCGTCGGCGGCAAGGGGTTCGCGCAGGCCGGGTTCATCCTCGGGATCATCGGCACCGTGCTGCTCGTCGTCGCGATCGTCATCGTGGTGGTGATCGCCATCGCGGTGGTCAACGGGTCCTTCGACGACTTCGAGACGACCTACTCCAGCTACTCCGGCCGCGGTCTGTGAGCAGCCGGTTCCCGGGAGCGTGACGCAGTGACGGAGAACCACCCCCAGCAGCCGGATCCCGCTCGCGGCCCGTTCGACCCGCCCGCCGCGGGCTCGCCGCCGCCACCGCCACCCCCACCGCCGTACGGGCAGGTTCCGCCCCCGGCCTACGGCCAGCAGCCCCACCCCCAGCAGCCCTACCCGCAGCAGCCGCCGTCGGGGTATCCGCCGCAGGCGTTCGGCCCCGGCCACCCCGGCCAGCCGGTGGGCTGGGTGCCGCCGCACCCGCAGGCGAACACCGCGCTCATCCTCGGCATCGTCGCGGTCTCGGGATTCGTGCTGTGCGGCCTGACGCTCCTCGTCGGCCCCTTCGCGTGGGCGACCGGCGCCCGGGTGCGCCGCGAGATCGACGCCGCGCCGTTGCAGTACGGCGGCCGCAGCGAGGCCGTCATCGGCATGGTGTGCGGGATCGTCGCGACCGCGGCGCTGGCCCTCGGCCTCCTCGGCCTGCTGTTCTTCCTGGGCGCCGTCGCCACGATGCGCTGACGGCGCGCGGCGGCGTGTCCTAGAGGGCGCACCCCACGAGCACGGGCTCGTTGACCAGCGTGATGCCGTAGCGCTCGCGGACGCCGTCGCGCACCTCGCGTGCCAGCGCGAGCAGGTCGGACGCCGTCGCCTCGCCCCGGTTGGTCAGCGCCAGGGTGTGCTTGCCCGAGAGCCGGGCCGCACCGGCGCCGTGCCCCTTGGCGAAGCCGGCGTGCTCGATGAGCCAGGCCGCGCTCGTCTTCACGGTGCCGTCGGGCTGCGGGTAGGCCGGGGCGCCTTCGGGGACGGCGTCGGGGTCGACGATCGGGTTGGTGAAGAACGATCCGGCGCTCCACGTGTCGTGGTCGTCGGCGTCGAGCACCATCCCCTTGCCCCGGCGCAGGGCCAGGACGGCGTCGCGCACCTGCGCTGCCGGCACGCGGCCGCCCGGCTCGACGCCCAGGGAGCGGGCGAGCTCCGCGTAGCGGACCGGAGCGCCGAGGGTGCCCACCCGGAACTGGAAGGTCACCTCGAGCACCACGAAACGCTCGGGCTCGGCCTTGAAGCGCGAGTGGCGGTAGGCGAAGCCGCAGTCGGCGGCGGGCAGGGTGCGCACGGTGCGGTCGCGGCGGTCCCAGGCCCGCACCGAGGCGATGGTGTCGGCGACCTCCTGGCCGTAGGCGCCGACGTTCTGGATCGGGGTGGCTCCCACGCTGCCGGGGATGCCGGCCAGGGCCTCGATGCCGATCCAGCGGTCGGCCACCGCCCGGGCGACGAGGTCGTCCCAGGTCTCCCCCGCCGCGACCCGCACGAGCACGCCGCCGCAGGTGACGGCGTCCTCGCCCTCGACGTCGGGGTGGACGCCGCGCGTGGCGACGTGCACGACCCGGCCGGGGAAGCCCGCGTCGGCGACCAGCAGGTTGCTGCCGCCCCCGACCACGAGCACCGGCGTACGGGCGTCGTCGGCGTCACGGACGGCCGCGACCAGCTCGTCCTCGGTCGTGGCCGTGACGAACTCCTGCGCCGGCCCGCCCACCCGCAGCGTGGTCAGCGAGGCGAGCAGCACGGGGTCAGGCACGGACGACCGCCTTGGGCATGCCCAGCACCTTGCTGCCGCCGCAGGTGACCTCCAGCGCGATCGTCACCAGGTCGCCGTCGCGCTTGGCGACGCGTCCGGCGATCTCGACGATCACGCCGGCGTCGTCGTCGGGGACGACGATCGGGGCGGTGAACTTGCAGCCGAGCTCGACCACCTCGGCCTGCTCGGT
The DNA here is from genome assembly GCF_039536805.1 of Nocardioides fonticola. Taxonomy (NCBI): domain Bacteria; kingdom Bacillati; phylum Actinomycetota; class Actinomycetes; order Propionibacteriales; family Nocardioidaceae; genus Nocardioides; species Nocardioides fonticola. Next base: position 59,840 of record NZ_BAAAZH010000021.1, read on the forward strand.
CCAGGTCGCCACGGCACGGGCGGCCAGGGCCATGGTGAACATGCCGTGCGCGATGACCCCGGGCAGCCCGACGGCGGTGGCGATGCGGTCGGACCAGTGGATCGGGTTGAAGTCGCCGCTCGCGCCGGCGTAGCGCACCAGGTCGGCGCGGCGCACCGGATAGGTCTGCGTCGGGAGGGTCTGGTCGACCTCGAGCGGGGCGCTCATGCCTCGGCTCCACGGTGGACGAGGGTGGCGGTGGTGGTGCACACCAGCTCGCCGGCGGCGTCGGTGATGAGGCTGCGGGTGCCGATGATGTCGTTGCCGGCCATCGACCGCACCGAGGCCACCGCGAGGGTGGCGCTGAGGACGTCGCCGGGCACGACCGGCCGCTCGTAGGCGAACCGCTGCTCGCCGTGGACGATGCGCGCGAGCTCGACCCCGACGTCGTCCAGGAAGGCGTTCATCGCCTCGAAGGCCAGCACGATCGGGAAGGTGGCCGGCACCGGGCCGCCGTCCCACGAACCGCCGGTGGCCTCGGCGAACGCGCGGATGCGTTCCTCGGTGACCGGGTAGGGACGGGTCGGCGGGAAGGTGCGGCCGACCAGGTCTGCGTCGACGGGCATGCGACCAACCTACGCGGCCGGGGCCGGGGAGGCGCAGTCCGCGGGAACGCACGAGGCCCCCGGCGGTTCGCCGGGGGCCTCGTGGAAGAGATGCGCTGTGATCAGCGGGTCTCGCGGTGCGCGGTGTGGGTGCGGCACCGGGGGCAGAACTTCGCCAGCTCCAGACGGTCGGGGTCGTTGCGGCGGTTCTTCTTGGTGATGTAGTTCCGCTCCTTGCAGTCCACGCAGGCGAGCGTGATCTTGGGGCGAACGTCAGAGCTCTTGCTGGCCACGGGAAGTCCTTGCTCGGTATCGGTTGCTGCGGGGTGATCCGCCGGGGCGGCTGGTTGGTAGCGGGGGCGGGACTCGAACCCGCGACACCACGATTATGAGCCGTGTGCTCTAACCACCTGAGCTACCCCGCCACACGGGTCGGGCCCGGAGGCCTTCTCCCAGAGCCCCTTTACGGAATCGAACCGTAGACCTTCTCCTTACCATGGAGACGCTCTGCCGACTGAGCTAAAGGGGCAACGAGCGAGAACAGTACACAACGCCCGCGGGATCTAAAAATCGCCGTCGCGCCTCTCGACGGGGGTCTGCGCGAGGCTCGCGAAGGGTGCGATCCGCTCCAGTTCGTAGGCGAGTTCGAGCAGCCGCGCCTCGCGTCCGAGACCGGCGGTGAGCATGACGCCGAGCGGCAGTCCGTCGGCGTCCGTCGCCAGCGGCAGGGAGATCGCGGGGTCGCCGGTGACGTTCGCCAACGGCGTGAAGGCCACCCAGTCCAAGAGCCGTTCGACGACCACCTCGTAGGGCTGGGTGGGGTCGAGGTGACCGACCCGCGGCGTAGAGGTCGCCAGGGTCGGGGTGAGGACGGCGTCGTAGCGCTCGAAGAACGCCGCCGACCGCGCCGGGGCGCGCCGGAGCCGGGTGATCGCGCCGGGGAGCCGGTGCAGGTGGCGGCGGGTGTGCCGCTCCAGGCCGCGGGTGAGGTTGTCGGTGCGTCCGGCGTCCCAGGTCGGACCGAAGGTGAACCGGCCGCCGCGCACGATCGCCAGCGCGAGCAGGCCCCAGTAGAGGAGGAAATCGTCGGGGAATCCGGCCTCGACGGGGAGGTCGGCGACCTCCTCGACGTGGTGCCCGGCCCCGTGGAGCAGGTCGGCGACGGCGCGGACGGCGTCCGCGACCTCCGGGTCGGCGGCCCGCTGGAGGCCGGTGGTGTTGACCGCGATGCGCAGCCGCGCCTTCCCCGGGCGGGTGATGTCGCCGATCGGGGGCAGCCGCAGGGTGCGGTACGCCTTCTCGGCCTCGCGCAGGAACGCGGCGGTGTCGCGCACGGTGCGGGTGACGACGCCGTCGGCCACGATGCGCACCGGCATCTGTCGGCTCAGGGCGTCCTGGGCGAGGCGGTCGCGGCTGGGCTTGAGGCCGACGAGCCCGTTGACGGCCGCCGGGATGCGGATCGAGCCGCCGCCGTCGTTGGCGTGGGCGATCGGGACGGCGCCCGCCGCGACCAGCGCCGCGGAGCCCGCCGAGCTCGCGCCCGCGACGCGGGTGGTGTCCCAGGGGCTGCGCACCGGGCCGAGACGCGGGTGCTCGGCCGCCGCGGAGAAGCCGAACTCCGAGAGCTGGGACTTGCCGATCGGCACGAGGCCGGTGGCGAGGAACGTGCGGGCGAAGTCGCCGTCCTCGGTGTGCACCTTCGAGACGAAGGCGTCGCAGCCCTGCTGGGTGGGCATGCCGGCGACGTCGACGTTGTCCTTGATGAGGGTCGGGACGCCGGCGAAGAACCCGACGCCCGGACGGGCGGCCTGCTCGCGGGCCCGGTCGTAGGCGCGGTGGGCCAGGGCGCCGAGCGGGGCGGCGACCACCTCGGTGCGGGCGATGGCGGCCTCGACGAGGTCGGGGGCGGAGACTCGTCCCTCCCGGAGGGCCTCGACGAGACCGACGGCGTCGAGGTCGCCGAGGGCGTCGTCCCCGAAGGCGTGGATGCGCGACATGCCGGGACTCTAGCCACCACCCTCGAGGAGCGGCGGGCGTGTCAGAGGACGGTGAACAGCAGCCAGGCCAGCGCCGGCATCAGCAGGCTGGTGACCAGGGCGGTGAGCCCCATCCCAAGCCCGGAGAAGGCACCCTCGGCCGGGCTCTCGTGCAACGCGCGGGCGGTGCCGATGCCGTGGGAGACCGACCCGATGGCCAGTCCGCGGGCGCGGTCGTCGCGGACCCGGGCCCAGGTGAGCACCGTGGGGGCGGCGATCGCGCCGAGGATGCCGACCATGATCGTCAGCGCCGCCGACAGCGGCGGGATGCCGCCGAGGGTCTGCGACAGCGCGAGCGAGACGGGGGTCGTGGTGGCCTTGGGCGCCATGGTGCGTTGCAGCACCTCGGCGCCGCCGGCCAGCCGGACGAGCAGGACGCCGGCGGCGACCGAGACGACCGCACCGACGGCGACGGTCGCGATCAGGGGGACGACGAACCCCTTGAGCCGGTGGGCCTGTCGGTGCAGCGGCACGGCGAGCGCGACGGTGGCCGGGCCCAGCCAGAAGGTGATGAGCGAGACGTCGCCGAGGTAGGTGTCGTAGTCGACGTCGAGCAGGGCGATCGTCGGCGCGACGACCGCGATGGCCACGACCACCGGCTGCGCGAGCGGATGGCCCTTCGTGCGGTCGCGCACCTCGCAGCCGACCAGGTAGCCGACCACCGTGACGAGCACGAGGACCAGCGGGGAGTGCCGCAGGAAGTCGACGGCGTCGCTCACGACGCGCTCCGGCGTCCGAGCAGGGTCGCGCTCCAGCCGACCGCGACCAGCCCGAGCACCCAGGACCCGACCAGGCCGAGGGCCACCGGGACGGCGTCGGCGCGCAGGGTCGAGACGTAGGCGACGATGCCGACCCCGGCCGGCACGAAGAGCAGTTGCATGTGGCGCAGCAGCACGTCGGCGGCGCGGACGACGTCGGCGCCCGAGCCGATCCGCCGCCACTGGAGGACGGCGAAGAGCAGCAGCATGCCGACCACCGCACCGGGCACCTCGACGTGCGCCAGGCGCACCAGGACCTCCCCGATCAGCTGGCAGACGAGGAGCCAGGCGAGTCCACGAAGCATGCGCGCAGTCTCGCAGGGCGGCGCGGGGACGGGCTCACGCGGCGCCCTCGCAGACCGCTCCCCCGGCCCGCACGTGGGCGGCGAAGGCGGCGGCCTGGACCCGGATCTCCGGGACGGCGGTGGACTCGTAGAGCGTGCCCTTGCGGGGCGGGCCGACGGTGAACAGACCGGGCACGAGATTGCCGTCGGCGTCGAGGACGGCCCCTTCGGCGGTGGTGGCGATGCCCAGGCGCAGCGGATCGGGGGCGATGGTGCGCCGCTCGAGCAGGCGGTCGAGGAGCGGGTCGCCGAGCCGGGTCACGTCGGTGAGCGGGCCGGTGCAGTTGACGATGGCGTCGGCGAGCACCGACCCGTCACCGGGGAGCGCCACGCGGGCGCGGGCCCCCTCGTCGGCGACCGAGCCGAGCCCGCCGCCGACCAGCTCGAGGCGTCCCTCGGCCCGGAAGGCGGCGATGCGGGCGCCGACCTCGGGGGCCATGCGGTGGCGGTGGGTCTCCCACTCGCGCGCGTGGACGGCGAGGAAGCGGCGGCGCTCGTCGAGGTCGAGGCGACGCCAGATCGACTGCGTGGCACCGCGCAGACCGTCGACGACCGAGCGCCAGTCGACGTCGCGCCGGGCGGCGGCGCGGATCTGGGCCTGCACCAGCTCGGCGACGTCGTCGGCACGGAGAGGGCCCGACGGGACGGGCGTGACCCAGGAGGTGCCGGTCTCGACGACGTGGCTGCGGGGCAGGAGGCCCGAGCGGCTGATCATGACGGCGCGGCGACGCGGGGCGCCGTCCAAGGCGGTGATGACGGTGTCGACGGCGGTGAGTCCGGAGCCGACGACGACCACGGTGGCGTCGTCGGGCAGCGCGTCGAGGGCCGCGAGACGCCATGGGTCGGCGAGGTGCCACGGCGCGTCGGGCAGCGGCTCGCCGGCACCGTCGACGAGGGCGCGCGGGGTGGCGTTGCCGTGGGCCAGGACGACGTGGTCGGCGAGATGGGTCTGCTCCCCCGCCTGCACGCGCCACCGGCCGGAGGGGTCGCGCTCGAGGTCGCTCACCCGGGCCGGGACGACGCGCAGGCGCGGCGCGATCTCGGCCAGCAGGCTGTCGAGGTAGGCGGCGTACTCACGGCGCGGCAGGAACGTGGTGGGGGTGATCGCGCGGCCGGTGCTCTCGGCCCACTCGACGAGGTGGTTGGGCTCGTCGGGCAGGGCGCTCATGCCGATGGCGCGCACGTTGAGCAGGTGGCGCGGGTCGGTCGTCGCGTAGGCGATGCCGCGACCGGGCGTGCCGGAGGCCTCGAAGAGCAGGACGTCGAGGTCGGGCTCGTCGGCGCCGCGGGCGCGCAGCAGGTGGTAGGCGGTCAGGGTGCCGCTGGCACCGCCTCCGATGATCGCGACAGTCGCCGTTGCCATACGGCAAACCGTACTCACTCCATGGAGTTTGTCGGTTATTCCCGATCGACTCGAAAGGGTGGGTCAGGAGCGCCGGCGCAGCCGGACGTTCGGCAGCTCGGGCGCCGGGATGCGCTCCTGGTCGCCGGCGACCACGCCGAAACGCCCCGGGGCGTCGCGCCCACCGGCGACCTGCGCCTGCCAGGCGTCGCGGTACCCGACGATCTCGTCGTGGTCGCGGCCGATGAAGTTCCAGAACATGACGATCTCCTCGCCGAAGGGCGGGCCGCCGAGCAGCAGGAGCCGGGCGCCGTCGGACCCCGCCCGCAGGCGCAGAGCGTCGCGGCCGGGGGCGAGGTAGCCGAGGTCGGCGGGCTGCAACGGCGTCCCGTCGACGGTCAGGGAGCCGGTGTCGAGCAGCACGCCCAGCTCGTGGTCGGGCGGCACCGGGACGACGACCTCGGCCTCGGCGGCGAGCACCAGTTCGGCCCCCAGCAGCGGGGTGTGGGTGGCGACCGGCGAGACCGAGCCGAGCAGCGAGCCGAGGAAGACCCGCGCCTCGTACCCCGGACCCTGCACGGCGTCGGGCGCGTAGTGGTCGAAACCGGGGTCGGTGTCGCGGGCGGCGTCGGGCAGGGCCACCCACAGCTGCGCCCCGTGCAGCACGGTGGCGGCAGGGGTGGAGTTCTCCGAGTGGCTGATGCCGCGACCGGCGGTCATGAGGTTGAGCTCGCCGGGCCGCACGAGCGCCTCGTTGCCGGCGCTGTCGCGGTGCTCGACCTCGCCGGTGAACAGCCAACTGACGGTCTGCAGGCCCGTGTGCGGGTGGGGCGCGACGACCATGCCGCCGGTCTCGGCGACGTCGTCGGGGCCGTAGTGGTCGACGAAGCACCACGCGCCGATGAGGGTGCGCTGCCGGGAGGGCAGCGCCCGGCGCACCGTCATCGCGCGCGGACCGCCGAGCGGCACCAGCCGCGGAGGCAGGACTTGGACGGCGGGGGTGGCCGGACCGGCCGCGCAGGGGATCTCCGACGGCGTCGTGTCGAGGTCGCTCACGGCGTCCAGCCTGCCACCCGCGCCGCAGCGGCGGCAGGCCAGGCTGGGTCCGATCGTCAGCTCTCCTGCACGGGATCGGTGTCGCGCTTGGCGCGGGCGTCGTCGCCGGTGTGGTGGCTGATCGACCCCGCGTCGCTGGGCACCCAGCCCGTCGAGGTCGAAGCCTCCAGCCGCACGATGATCGACTTGAAGGCCGGTTGGTTGCTGCCGTCGGCCTTGTGGGCGAGCGGGATGAGCGGATTCGTCTCGGGGTAGTACGCCGCCGCGCAGCCGCGGGGCTGCTCGTAGGGGACGACGCGGAACGCCGGCGCACGGCGCACAGAGCCGTCGCGCCATTCGCTCACCAGATCGACCATCGAGCCCTCCCCGAACCCCAGGGCCGCGATGTCGTCGGGGTGCACGAACACGACCCGGCGTCCGCCCTTGATGCCGCGGTAGCGGTCGTCGAGCCCGTAGATCGTGGTGTTGAACTGGTCGTGCGAGCGCATGGTCTGCAGCAGCAGTCGCCCCTCGGGCACCTCCAGCACCTCGAGCGGGGTGGCGGTGAAGACCGCCTTGCCGACCGCTGTCGGGAAGCTGCGGCTGTCGCGCGGCGGGTGCGGCAGCACGAACCCGCCCGGCTGCTCGACGAGGACGTCGTAGTCCTCGCAGCCCGGGGCGACCTTCGCGATGCGACGGCGGATCTCGGTGTAGTCGGAGCGGAACGCCGTCCACGGCAGCGAGCCGGTGACGTCGCTGCGCCCGGCCAGGGTGGCCTCGGCCATGCCGCAGACGATGTCGACCTCCGAGCGCAGGTGCTCCGAGGCCGGCGCGAGCGGGCCCTGCGAGGCGTGGACCGCGCTCATGGAGTCCTCGACGGTGACCCGCTGCGGGCGGCCGCCGGTGCGGTCCTTCTCGCTGCGCCCGAGCGCGGGGAGGATCAGCGCCTCGCGCCCGTGGACGACGTGGGAGCGGTTGAGCTTGGTCGAGACGTGCACCGTCAGCTCGGCGTTGCGCAGCGCCTGCTCGGTGACCTGGGTGTCGGACATCGCGGAGACGAAGTTGCCGCCCATGCCGACGAACACCTTCGCCTCGCCGTCGAGCAGCGCCTGGACGGCGGCCACGGCGTCGTAGCCGTGCTCACGCGGCGGCTCGAAGCCGAACTGGTCGCGCAGGTTGTCGAGGAAGGTCTCGGTGGGCTTCTCCCAGATGCCCATCGTGCGGTCGCCCTGCACGTTGGAGTGGCCGCGCACGGGGCACAGGCCCGCGCCGGGCTTGCCGATGTTGCCCTGAAGGAAGGCCAGGTTGGCGAGCTCCTTGACCGTCGAGACGCCGTTGTGGTGCTGGGTGATGCCCATCGCCCAGCACAGCACGGTGGCGTCGGAGTCGGCGAACATGCGGGCCGCCTCCTCGATCTGCGCACGGGTCAGCCCGGTGGCGCGCAGGACGGCGTCCCAGTCGAGGTCGCGCAGGCCGGCGGCGTACTCCTCGAAGCCGTGCGTGTACTGCGCGACGAAGTCGTGGTCGACGGCGTCCCACTCGAGCAGGAGGGCGCCGATGGCCTGGAAGAGAGCGAGGTCGCCGTTGATGCGCACCGGCAGGTGCAGGTCGGCGATGCCGGTGCCGTTGCCCAGCACGCCGCGCGGCTTCTGCGGGTTCTTGAACCGCACCAGGCCCGCCTCGCGCAGCGGGTTGATCGCGATGATGCGGGCGCCGTTGCGCTTGGCGATCTCGAGCGCGGAGAGCATGCGGGGATGGTTGGTGCCCGGGTTCTGGCCCGCGACGACGATGAGCCGCGCGTCGTGGATGTCCTCGAGGCTGACCGAGCCCTTGCCGATGCCGATCGTCTCGGCCAGGCCGACCGAGGTCGACTCGTGGCACATGTTCGAGCAGTCGGGCAGGTTGTTGGTGCCGTAGGCGCGCACGAAGAGCTGGTAGGCGAAGGCGGCCTCGTTGGAGACCTTGCCGGAGGTGTAGAAGATCGCCTCGTCGGGGCTCGACAGGCCGGTGAGATGGCGCCCGATCGTGGCGAAGGCGTCGTCCCAGGTGATCGGCTCGTAGTGGGTGGCGCCGGGCCGCAGCACCATCGGCTCGGTGATGCGCCCCTGCTGGCCCAGCCAGTAGTCGCTGCGCTGCGCCAGCTCGGCGATGGGGTGGGCGGAGAAGAACTCCGCGCCGATGCGGCGGGTGGTGGCCTCCTCGGCCACCGCCTTCGCGCCGTTCTCGCAGAACTCCGCCGTGTGGCGGTGCTTCGGGTCGGGGTCGGGCCACGCGCAGCCCTGGCAGTCGAACCCCTCGACCTGGTTGAGCTTGAGCAGGGTGCGCGCCGTGCGGCTCACGCCCATCTGCTCATAGGCGTGCTTCATCGCCACCGCCACCGCGGTGACCCCCGCCGCCGCGTGGGCGGTGCCGCCGGCCTCGAGACGGGTCTCGTCGATGTCCTGGACGGGCGGCTTGCGACTCATGTCACCCATCCTGGCGCGGGGTCGGGCGTCGTCCCAGCCCTGGAGGGTGGGGCGGGGTGCTGCGGACTCGCCTGCCGGATGTGACCAGCGGGGCCGATGGGACTCTGCGAACAAGATTGGTCAGCTGAGTCTGTCGGGTCGTGACGCAAGTCTTGCCTGACCAATGGCAGGAGTCACCGGGCGCCCGGTGACTCCTGACGCCGACCCTCACCGGCCCCTCCCGGGCGCCGTCACTCCAACCGCCGCCCGGCCCACGACCACGCGTAGGCGGGATCCTCCACCGCGAGCCCGCCCTCGCCGAGTTCGAGGGGGGCGAAGGTGTCGACCATGACGGCGGTCTCCTCGAAGCGCTCGGCGCCGAGCGAGGCCTCGATGGCCTGCGGTTGCGGACCGTGGGCGTGCCCGCCGGGGTGCAGGCTGATCGAGCCGATGCCGATGCCCGAGCCCTTGCGGGCCTCGTAGTCGCCGGCGACGTAGAACATCACCTCGTCGCTGTCGACGTTGGAGTGGTAGTAGGGCACCGGCACCGCGAGCGGGTGGTAGTCGACCTTGCGCGGCAGGAACGCGCAGATGACGAAGCGGTCGCCCTCGAAGACCTGGTGCACCGGCGGCGGCTGGTGCAGCTTGCCGGTGATCGGCATGTAGTCCTCGATGTTGAGGGTGTAGGGGTAGAGGCAGCCGTCCCAGCCGACGACGTCGAAGGGGTGGGTGTCGTAGGTCAGCCGCGTGCCGACGATGCCGCCGCCGGCACGGTGCCGCACCAGCACCTCGACGTCGCCGCCCTCGACGAGCAGCGGCTCGGACGGCGCGCGCAGGTCGCGCTCGCAGTAGGGCGCGTGCTCGAGGAACTGCCCGTAGCGGGAGAGGTAGCGGCGCGGGGGCGCGATGTGGCCCGAGGCCTCGGCGATATAGAGACGGCTCGGCTCGGCGGGCACCCAGCGGTGCGTGGTGGCGCGCGGGACGACGACGAAGTCGCCGGCGCGGTAGGGCAGCGCACCGAAGACGGTCTCGACCATGCCGGAACCGGCCTCGACGAACACGCACTCGTCGCCGACGGCGTCGCGGAACAGGGCCGAGGGCGCCGTGCCGGTGATGACGTAGGAGAGGCGGACGTCGTGGTTGCCGAGCACGAGGCGGCGCCCGGTGACGGCGTCCTCACCCGTGACGAGGTCGTGCAGGCGCAGGTGCCGCGGCTTGAGCGGGTGCGCCGGCGTGAGCCGCTGGTCGGGGAGCTCCCAGACCTCGGAGGCGACGATCGCCGAGGGCACCCCGCGGTGGTAGAGCAGCGAGGAGTCGGAGGAGAATCCCTCCTCGCCCATCAGCTCCTCGTAGCGCAGGCGACCCTGGTCGTCGCGGTGCTGGGTGTGGCGGTGCCGGGGCAGGTCGCCGACCTGGCGGTAGTACATGGGTCCCTCCGGGGTGTTCGATAAACGGACGCCTCTGTTCGCTATCCAGAACATGGTTACAGTACGCGCGTGCCCACGCCAAGCTCCGCCGGACTCCTCGGCCTGACCGGGCTCCTCGACCTCAGCGGCCACTCCCCCGCCCTCGACCCGCGCTGGATCGGACGCCGGTGCGTCGACGACGTCGACCTCCCCGGCCATGAGGACGACGGGCCGGTGCTCGTCACCGTCACCGGCGGCGCGGGACAGGTCGTCGGCGCGGCGCGTGCCGCCGCCGATCGCGACGCCGTCCTGCTGGTGCCGCTGCGCGACCTCGACGACCTGGGCGGCAACGCCCGGCGGGTGTGCGCCGCCGCCGCGGGCGTCGTCGAGGAGGAGCGGCTGCTGCTCGGCCTGCCCGCCGGCGAGCCCCGCGGCGGCTGGCTGGCCGCCGCCGACGAGGCCGCCGCGTGCGGCTACGGGCTCGCGCTGCGCAGCGCCGGCCCCGCCGGGCCACTGCCCGTCGACGTCGTGGTCGACCTGCTCGAGGCGGCCCTCGACCGCGAGTGCCCGGTGCACTGGCGCGGACCGCACCCGCTGCTGCCGGGCGGGAGCGCCACCGGCGGCATCGACGCCACAGAGGGCACCGGGCACCCTGCGCTCGCGCTGCTGCTCGCCACCGCCGCGGCCTGGGACGGCGACGACCCGCGCGCCGTCCTGAGCGCCGACGCCGCCGCACTGCTGGCCGCTGCCACGGCCCGCGAGACCGCACAGCCGGGCGATCTCGCGCGCGCCCGGCGCTGGTGCCGCGGCGTCGGGGTCGACGCGACGGCCGTCGCGGCCGAGATCGCCGCTCGTCCGGAGCTCTCGGCATGAGCGCACCGACGACGTGCTGGGTGCCGGGCGCCGCCGGCTCCGGCTTCGACGTCGACCACCTCCCCTGGGGCCTCGCCGAGCTGCCCGGCCTCGGGCCGCGGCCGGTGGTGCGCATCGGCGAGCACGCCCTCGATCTCGCCGGCATCGCCGAGCACCTGCCGGCGTCGGGACGCGCGGCCCTCGCCGCACCGACCCTCGACACGCTCCTGGCACTGCCGGCCGACGAGCTCGCCGCCCAGCGGGACGCCGTCCGCGAGCTGCTCACCGACCCGGCGCACCGCCCGCTCGTCGCGCCCCATCTCCACCCTCTGGCCGGAATCTCCCTGCGACTGCCGATCACCGTCGCCGACGTCGTCGACTTCTACGCCTCCGAGCACCACGCCACCCGGGTCGGCTCGATCTTCCGGCCCGACGGCCCCGCGCTGCCCCAGGCCTGGAAGCACCTGCCGATCGGCTACCACGGACGCGCGGGCAGCGTGGTGGTGTCGGGGACGCCGATCCGGCGGCCCGCGGGCCAGCGGCGGGGCGCACCCGGCTCCGGGCCCACCTTCGGCCCCAGCGAGCGCCTCGATCTGGAGGCCGAGGTCGGCTTCGTGGTCGGGCGCCCTTCTGTACTCGGACGACCCGTGCCGGTGACCGCCCTCGCCGACCACGTCGTCGGCGTGGCGCTGGTCAACGACTGGTCGGCGCGCGACCTCCAGGCCTGGGAGTACGTGCCGCTCGGCCCCTTCCTCGGCAAGTCGTTCGCCACCTCGATCGCGGCCTGGATCACCCCGCTCGCCGCCCTCGAGGCGGCCTGGACCGACCCGCCGGCGCAGAGCCCCGAGCCGCTGCCCTACCTGCGCCCGGCCGGCCGCGGACTCGACCTCGCGCTCGAGGTGCTCCTCGACGGCGAGGTCGTCGCGCGCCCGCCGTTCGCCAGCACGTACTGGACGCCGTCCCAGATGCTCGCGCACCTGACCTCCAACGGCGCCGCGGTGCGCACCGGCGACCTGTTCGCCTCCGGCACCGTCAGCGGGCCCGGGGACGACGAGCGCGGATGCCTCCTCGAGCTGACCCGCGGCGGCACCGTCCCCCTGCCCGATGGCCGCACGTGGCTCACCGACGGCACGGAGGTCACGGTGCGGGCGAGCGCGCCCTCGACGAGCGGCGGACGACTGCACCTGGGCGAGGTGAGCGGCCGCATCGTCGGATCAGGGCTCTGAGGACACCCGCAACGGCCTCGGAAGTCGGTGCCACCACCGTGGTCGGAGGGCCCGTCGAGCCACTAGGGTCGGGAGTCCCGCCAGAGACGAGGAGGCACCATGTCGTCGTACGACCCGCCCACCCCGCCGCCGCCGGGAGGCGATGGAGCCGCCGGAGGCGACGTCCCTCCGCCGCCCCCGCCGCCCCCGCCCAGCTACGGCGGCGCGACGCCGCCCCCGCCGGACTACGGGAACGCGGCCCCGCCTCCTCCGCCGCCCCCGGGTGGCGCGTACCCGCCGCCGCCCGGCGGCGGCTTCCCGCCGCCGCCCGCGCCCGGCGCCTACGGCGCACCGACCCCCGGCTCGGGCTGGGACCTCGGCACCGCGTTCTCCTTCGGCTGGAACGCCTTCACCAAGAACGCCGGCCCGGTCATCGGCGCGTTCGTGCTCGGCATCGTCGTCTACGGCGTCCTCGTCGGACTCGGCACGGTGCTGCGCCTCGCGGTCGGTGACAGCCTGATCGCCCAGCTCGTCGGACAGGGCCTGAGCCTCGGCTTCTACACGATCGCCGGCACGATCGTCGGCGGCCTGTTCGCCCAGGCCGCACTGCCCGTGGCCGACGGTCAGAAGTTCGAGTTCTCGCGCTTCACCGACTTCTCCAAGGTCGGCGACCTGGCCGTCGTGGGCCTGATCAGCGGCGCCATCACCCTGGTCGGCACGATCCTGTGCTTCCTGCCGGGCATCATCGCCGGCTACCTGCTCAGCTACGCCGCCTACTTCGTGGTCGACCAGAACCTCAGCGGCGTCGACGCCCTGAAGGCGAGCTTCGAGTTCTGCAAGAACAACCTCGGCAGCACGATCGTGTGGTGGCTGCTGAGTTCGATCGTCGCCGGCCTGGGCATCTGCCTGTGCGGCGTCGGCGTCCTGGTGACCGCGCCGATCGCGCTGTTCGGCACGGTCTACACCTTCCGGGTGCTCCAGGGTCGTCCGGTGGTCATGCCGTCCTGACCCGGCCTG
>NZ_BAAAZH010000021.1:72924-86056 GCF_039536805.1 Nocardioides fonticola
CTCGAGGTCGGCGTGCGTTCACGCGGATACGGGAGGCTGCGCCTCGTGCGGATCGCCCAGCTCGCCAATTTCGTCGGCCCCACCTCCGGCGGCATGCGTACCGCCGTCACCGCGCTGGGCCACGGCTACCGCGACCTCGGCGCGCGGCGGCTGCTGATCGTGCCGGGCCCCACCGACGCCCGGGAGGACGACGACGCCGGCACGATCGTGCGCCTGCGCGCGCCCCAGGTCGGGGGCGGCTACCGGCTGATCGTCGAGCCGTGGCGCATCACCGAGGCCCTCGAGGCCTTCGCCCCGACCGCCCTGGAGTTCCACGACAAGGCCACCCTGCTGCCGATCAGCCGGTGGGCACGACGGCGGGGCGTGCCGACCACGCTGGTCTCCCACGAGCGACTCGACGACATGCTGGCCCTGCGCACCGGGCTGGTGCTCGGCTCGCGGGCCTCGATCGCCGTCCTCAACCGCATGCTGGTGCGCAGCGTCGACCGCGTGGTCGTGACCTCCCGGTACGCCGAGGCCGAGTTCCGCTCCTCGGCGCGGGGAGCGGGCTGCCCGGTCGTGCGGGTGCCGCTCGGGGTCGACCTCCAGCGGTTCGCCCCCAGCGCGTGGACGCCGTCCCCGCTGCTGCGGCTGGTGCACGTGGGCCGGCTCTCTCGCGAGAAGTCGCCGCACCTCGCGGTGGCGACCGCCGTCGAGCTGCATCGTCGTGGCGTGCCGGTGCGCCTCGACGTCTACGGCACGGGGCCGCACCGCGACGAACTGGTCGACCTCGCCGGCGACGCACCCGTGCGGTTCCACGGCCACCTCGACGACCGCGCCGAGCTGGCGCGACGCATCGCCGAGGCCGACATCGCGCTCTCGGTCTGTCCGGGCGAGACGTTCGGGCTCGCGGTGCTCGAGGCGCTGGCCTGCGGGACGCCGGTGCTGACCGCCGATCGCGGCGGTGCCCGCGAGCTCATCGACCGCACCTGCGGCGGATGGGCCGCACCCGACCCGACGGCACTCGCGGACGGCGTCCTCGCCTTGGCCGCGCGCCTCTCACCGCTGCTGCGCGAAGCGGCCCGGGTGCGGGCCCAGGCCTACCCCTGGTCGGCGACGGCCGCCCACCTGCTCGAGCTGCATGCCGCGGCGGTGGCCGCGGCCGACACCGCCGCCTGAGCTCCGACCCCGAGCTCTCACCTCGAGCTCCGACCCTGAGCTCCGCCGCGGCGGGCGGACGTCGTCCCTCCTGCACCGCCCGCCACAGCGGACAGGCGAAACTGCCCGGATCGGCCGGATCTGCCGCCTCAGACGGCAGGTTTCCCCGGCCGGCCGGGGAAACTGGCCCCCGCTCCCACCGCCCCCCGCTCACCCCCGCCGTGCCGCACGTCCTCCAGTCGCTCCATGCGGGCGCGGGCGCGGCGGGTGACGAGCAGGGCGGCGCTGATGGCGGCGATGAGCAGCGAGGCGAGGCTGACGGCGACGTAGGCGTCGTAGAGGGTGCTGTCGAGCGGCGCGGCGACGCCGCCCACCACGGCGACCGCCATGAGGGCGTGCCACGCACCGCGCGGGAGCGCGAGCGCGGCGGCGAACGGCAGCGGCCACAGCAGGTACCAGGGGTGCACCACGGGGCTGAGCACCACGAGCGCGACCATCGCGATGGCCAATGCCCGCAGGGCGGCGACCCGGTCGCCGGTCGGCGTCCGCACGCCGAGGCCGATGAGGATCACCGCGGTGGCGAGCAGGGCGAGATGTCGCAGGGCGTCGACGCCGAAGCGTCCCCAACCCGGACCGGGCAGCAGGGTGGCCACCAGCCAGTCCAGGAGGTTGCCCAGCACGGTCGGCGGGGAGAGCACGGTGTCGAAGGTGACCGGCACCGCGAGGCCGCGCACCCAGCCCACACCCACGCCCACCACCAGGCCGAGCGCCACCACCGTGCCGAGGCTGACGCCCGCGACCGAGACGGCCCGGGAGATCCGGGCGCGCAGACCCGCGCCGGCGGGGAGCGCGACCAGCACGATCGCGAGGCACACCAGACCGCCCGGCAGCTTCACCGCGGCGGCGGCGCCTCCCAGCGCCGCCCCCCACAGCCACGATCGCTCGACCGCCACCACGAGCGCGGCGGCCATCAGCCCGATCATCAGCAGGTCGTTGTGCAGTCCGGCGACGCCGTTGGCGAGCATCAGCGGGGAGGCGAGCACGATCGCGCCGGCCAGCGGGACGTCGGCGCGGGTCCACGCCGCGAGCCGCGGGACGGCCCAGGCGAGCAGTGCGAGCCCGACCAGGGCGATGAGCCGGTGGGCGATGACCAGCAGCCACGGGTCGCGCGTGTGGGCGGCGGCCAGGGCTCCGAGTCCGAGGGGCAGGGGGCCGTACGGCGTCCGCGTGTACATCCACACCGGGTCGACGGCCTCGACGATCGGCCCGCCGAGCACCCAGGGTCCGTAGTCGTAGGGGGAGATCCCGATCTCGACCATGGTGCCCTGGGCGGCGTACGACCATCCGTCACGCGAGAACAGCGGCGGCGCGACGAGCAGCGGGAGGCTCCAGAGCACCGCGGCGGTGCACACCCGGGTGAGGGCCTGCCGGGCCGCCGGTCCGGTGGCGCCGGCGACCTCGCGACACAGGCGCAGCCACGCCGAGGCGCACAGGCCGAGCCCGATCACCACGACCGCAAGACCCAGCATCCGGCCCGCGCGTTCGTCGCGCAGCGCCACCAGCGGGGCGAACCGCAACAGCGGGGTCGAGGCGGGGAGGACGGAGATGAGGAGACCGCCGAGGAGCACGAGAGTGCTGCCGAGGACGCCGCGTTTCATCACCGGTCCGACGGTAGGCAGGGCGGATCGTGGGTCGACGACGGCGCCGTGAACGGCTCCGGACGGCTCGGCGAACACGTGCGGGCGCACGTGCGGGTGCGGGGATCGGGGGTTCACTAGGCTGGCCGCCGTGGGACTGCTGACACCTCTCGCCGTGCGCATCGGGGCGATCCCGTGGATGCCGCGGCTGCTGCCGCAGATCGTGTGGGTCGACGAGCACCTCCAGCAGTGGAGCGGCCACCGCGTCAGCGTGCTCGATCTCGCCGGCCTCCCCAACCTCATGCTCACCGTGCCCGGCCGCAAGACCGGCCTGCCGCGCGCGACCCCGCTGCTGTGCGTGCCGTTCGAGGGCGATCAGCTCGTCGCGGGCTCCTACTTCGGCGGCCCGAAGCTGCCGGTGTGGGTGATCAACCTGCGGGCAGCCGGCACGGCCGAGGTGCGGATGGGCCGGCGCTCCTGGCGGGTCACCGCGCACGAGGCCGCACCCGGCCCCGAGCGTGACCGGCTGTGGGAGGCGATGATCGAGGTGTGGCCGAACTACCGGCTCTACGAGCAGAAGACCGACCGGCTCATCCCCGTCTTCCGGCTCAGCCCGGAATCACCGGTGGCCGCGTAGCGAGCGGCACCAGCCGGGTGTCCTGGCAAGGCGCCGGCGCGACGGTGATTCCGGGCTCAGCCCGGCCTGACCCCCTCGACGAGGGCCGCGGCACGGGCCACCAGCGCCGCACCGACCAGCATCGCGGCGGCGGCGCCGACGATGCCCAGCACCTGCGTCGGCGTGCCGGGCAGCACCCCGGCGGCAGCGGCGGAGATCGCGATGCTCGCGGCCGGGTTCACCGCGGTGAGCACGGCGAGCGTGGCCGGCAGCCGCCCGGTCGCCAGCGCGGCCTGACCCACCAGGGTCGAGAGTAGGACGGCGCCGACCAGCGCCGCAGGACGCCAGTCGTGCAGCAGCCAGGACGCCGCCGTGAGGAGGTCCGGCGCAGCGGCGGCCCGGTCGACGACGGCGTCCAGCAGCACGGCGGTGACCCCGCAGCACACGCCGGTGGTGGCACCCAGCAGCGGTCCGCGCGCCGTCCCGGGGAGCCGGCGCGCCCCCGCCACCGCCAGCACCACGAGGGCGAACGCGATGCCGAGGGCCAGGCCCAGGTGGGTCGGCGGCGGTTCGACCAGGCCGGCGACCAGCGCCAGCACGGCGCCCGCGCCGCTGGCCAGGGCCAGACAGCCGAGCAGGCCGCTCCACGCAGGGGGCCGGCGGTGCCGCCAGGCGAGGGCGAGCAGGGCCACGACGACCTGGAGGGCGACCACGGGTTGCACCACGCCGACCGAGGCCAGGCGCAGCGCGGCGGCCTGGAGGGCGAAGCCGGTGACGGTGGCGGCCCATCCCCACCACCAGCGGGGACGTCGCAGGAGGCGTCCGAGGAGCACCGGCAGCCCGGCGAGCCCTCGTTCGGCGAGGTCGACGTGCACGCGGGCGGCCGAGCGCTGGAGCGCCGCGGCGCCGGCGAAGACGACGGCGGCACCGAGCGCGAGCAGCGCGGCGACGGCGACCTGCGAGGGCACGTTCGCCGAGGTTAGGCCGGGGAGGGGAACGGCGGCTGAACACCACCACCCGAGCGGGCGTAGCCGCGAGGACTGGAATGCGACGCGGCTGGGCACCTGGGAGAAGCGGCCTCCGGTCCGGGAGGGAGCTGCTCCTCACGCAGGAGCGGGCGGTGCTCCCTCGCGGACCGGAGGCCGCACCACATCCCTCCCGACGCGGGTCACTCCCGCTCGGCGACCGGACGGGCGGTGTGGTCGGGGTGGCCGTGGGTGCGCCGCTCCTCCTTCATCTCGGCCTCGAAGAGGTGCCGGCGTCCGCCGACGAGCTCCTCGCGACACCGCTGCTCGAGAGCGCGGAAGGCCGCGTGGTACCCGTCGTCGTACTCCTCGACGATCTGGAAGGTCCAGCGTCCTTCGAGCACGTTGCGTCCGACGAGCTGCCGCTCGAGGAGGTCGGCGAGGTCGGTGTGCCCCGCCGCGCGCAGCTGGTCGACGCCCTTGCCGAGGGTCAGGTCGGCGGTGCCGCTCATGCGATGGAAGGCGTAGAGGTGGCCGCGGGCGACCTCGACGGCCTCGAGCGCCTCGCTCACCGTCCCGAGGGCCTCGACCGTCGCGTCGTCCACCCCGGCGGGACGACGGTGCTCGCTGCTGGGCTGGTCGGGAGGGGGAGTCGCCATGCCCCGACCGTAGGCGCGGAGTGGTGACGGCGACCTCACCCGAGCGTCGGACCGTCGCCGCGCACGCCGCCGTAGATGCCGCGCCGCACGATGAGCGGCTGGAGGACGGTGCGGATGGTCCAGGCCGGGAAGCGGAACGCCCGGCCGCCGGGGGTGAAGACCTGGAGGCCGTCGTCCTGGACGCCGAGCACGGATCCCCACCGGCGCGCGGCGGGCCGGTAGCTGCCGAGCGGTCGGCCATGCACCGCTGCCGCGATGTTGCGCGCCAGCAGCGTGTCGGCCCGGTTGCGGGCGGTGGCCCGCAACGGGTCGCCCTCGGGAGCCGCCACGTCGCCGATCGCCCACACGTTCGTCGCGCCCGGCACCCGCAGATGTCGATCGGTCGGCACGAAACCCTGGTCGTCGAGCAGGTCGGCGGGCAGCCATCCGGAGTTGGGGCGGACCCGGCCGATGGCCCACACGACGGCGTCGGCCGGGGCCTCCCCGCCGGCGACGAACCGCACCGGACCGGTGGTGATCGCGTCGGCGCCCTCGGGGACGTCGGCACCGCCGGCGCCCTCGGCACTCTCGGGTACGACGGCCCGGTGGCCGGGGTGCAGCCCGACCCCGAGGCGACGCAGCCGGCCCTCGACCGTGCTCCAGGTGCGCGGGTGGTGCTGCGGCAGGGCGCGGTCGCCGGGGAAGTGCAGGTCGATGCGCTTGGCCGGCCAGCGCGCGGCCAGGTTGGCGGCGGTGGCCACGGCCGCGGCGCCGCCGCCGATCACGGCGATGCGGTCGGCCTGGGCCAGCCGCTCGTGCGGCTCGCGCAGGGAGGCGGCCACGGCGGCGGCGTCCCGCAGCGTCGGGGTGCGCCAGAAGCCGTTGCGCACCCCGGTGGCGATGACGAGGTGGTCGTAGGGCTCCTCGTGCTGCTCGCCGTCGGCGGTGCTGACGAGCACGACGTGGCGGTCGGGGTCGAGGCTCTCCAGGACGCCGTGCACGGTGCGGACGCCGTCCAGGCCGCGGAAACGGTCGAAGGGCAGCCAGTAATCGCGCACCCACTCCTCGGGCCGCGCGAGCCGGATGCCCAGCTCCTGGCCGCTCACCAGCCCCGGCTGGGAGGAGATCCCGACGACCTCGAGCGCCGGGTCCTTGGCGAGGTGGATCGCGGTGAGCAGGCCGGCGTCGCCGAGGCCGGCGACCAGCACCCGGGTGCGGGTCACGACATGCTCCGCCGCGGCGGGCGGGGCACGAAGCGGGGCACGGTGTCGATCACCCGCTGGTAGTCGGGACGACGGGCCAGGCTGCGCTCCTCCATCATCGGGATGCTCGCGCCCTGGAACATCGCCAGCATCGCGAGCGCACCGGCAAAGACCCACCATGCCTGACCGGGGTCGGCGGCGAGGCCGAACAGCGCGCAGGAGACCCAGAAGCCGAACTCGCCGAAGTAGTTCGGGTGGCGCGACCAGGCCCACAGGCCGCGGTCCATCGCCTGGCCGGGGCGACCCTCGCGCACGAAGGCCCGCATCTGCAGGTCGGCGGCGGTCTCCAGCGCGATCGCCGCCACCCCGACGACAGCGGCGACGACGTCGAGCACACCGAACGGTCGGGCGTCGGCGCGGGTCACCAGGAACAGCGGCACGAGCGCCAGGAAGACCTGGAGGGTCGGGAAGACGTGGATCGCGAGGAGGTCGACCACGATCTCCAGGCGTCCCGCCCGCTCGCGCAGCAGCGGGTAGCGCCAGTCCTCGTGCGCGAGCCCGGGCCAGGAGACGGCCCAGTTGAGCGTCAGGCGCACCGCCCAGAGCAGGACGACGACGAAGACGAGCCAGGCGCGCGGGTCGTCGAACCCGACGCCGCCGCAGGTCCACCAGTAGAGGAACACGAGCGGGGGGACGACGCTCCAGTACGCGTCGTAGAAGCTGGAGTTGCCGTAGAGGCGGCTGGCGATGAACACGACCAGGGTGGCCAGCAGGTCGGCGATGAGCGCGTCGAGCCAGCGGCGGCCGGAGTCCGGGCCGACCAGGAGCCAGCCCGCACCGGCGCCGCCGGCGACCGCGTAGGCGAGCGCCACGCGGCCCAGCGAGGCGCTCTTGGAGAGCACGATGGGGACGGGGGGATGCACGCAGGGGACCCTAATGCGACCCCCGTCACCTCGGGAACGGTCTGATCGAACCGGTCGTCACCGCAGCCGTGGCCCGGCCCGCACGAAGGCCGTCGAGGAGGGCGTGCAGGGCCACCCCGCTCCCCCGCCAGCCCACCACCGCCGTCGGCACCTCGGCCCGGTCGCGGATCGTCGCGAGCGCGGCGAGATCCCAGCCGGGCTCGGTGAGCGCCACGACGTCCTCGGCCTGGTCGGGGTCGCCGAGACTCAGCGCGGTCTCGGCGGTGCCGGCCGCGGCGTCGGGGCGATAGAGGAGCATCAGCACAGGTGCCTGCGCCCGCGACTCGGCCTGGCGCTGGAGCACCCGAGCGGCCGCCAGCACCCGGCACCCCGGCGGCGGGAGGACGCCGTCCTGGTCGGCGTCGCCCCAGCGGGCGAGGTCGCCGAGCAGGCGGAGCCGGTTGGCCTCGTCGCGGTGTCGCGGCAGGATGCCGGCGGCCGCGCCGACGAGCTCGGGCGAGTCGATGATCAGCGCCTGCCGCTCGACGTCGCTCAGGCCGCCCCACCACGACCGCAGCGCCGGTGGATCGGCGTTCGCGAGGCGGGTGCGCAGCTGCTGGAGCAGCAGGTCGACCGGGTCGACGGGGTCGACGGGTTCGACCCGATCGGCGGGCGGCGGTGATGGCGTGCTGGTCGGACGGGCCGGCGCGGGGGCACCGGAGCCCTGCTGTCCCCGAGATGACATGTCGGGACGATAGCCACCTGCCGCCGGCCGCGTCGTGCCCTCACCCCTATGCCTGGGGAGGCCAGCGTTGAACGATCGTTCAACGCTCGTGCGGGAGCGACGCGTGAACACGCCCCGCTGATCGGAGGAGAGTGTCGACGGTCCTTCGACGGAGCTCGGCGGGCGTGCAGAGTCCTCCGCGGTCGACCGGGACGCCTCGTCCCCGGCCCTTGCCCCCACCGAAAGGCACCCCATGACACCCTCCTCCCGCCCCCGGCAGCGGCCCCGCCGCCGGCAGGTCCGGCCAGCTCTGGCGACGATCGCCGCCGTCCTTGCGACCGGCGGGGCGCTCGTGGCGTCCGCAGGCGCGACCTCGACGGCCTCCGCCGCCGCGCCCGACCGGCTCGCCATGCCCGCCTCGGTCTCCTTCGACCCCGTCACCCTCGGCAGCGGTGCGACCCCGACGCGCCGCACCGTGACCGTGCGCAGCCAGCAGCTCCTCCCGACCGCACCGCTCAGCGTCAGCCTGGCGGGAACCGATGCCGCCGACTTCGCGGTCGTGGCCGACACCTGCTCGGACCGGCTGCTCTTCGCCGGAGCCACCTGCTCGATCACGGTCGCCTTCGCCCCGACGACGGCCGGAACGAAGACGGCCGCCCTTCGCGTCGCCGGCTGGTTCACCTCGGCCCAGAGCACGCTGACCGCCGAGGCCCTGCCCGACCCGAGCACCAACCCGCAGGGGCCCTACCCCTACGACCCCGGGCCCTCCAACCCGGCGACCGGCCCCTGACCCGTCGCACCTCGGTCGAACCTCATCCGCCCCCCGAGACGATCCCGCGGACGCCGTCCTCGTCGACGGCGACCGCGGGATCGTCGTCACGGGGCACCATCGGCCCCTAACCTCCCCCCGTGGACGACACGCCAGGATCGACCAGCGACCGCCTGCTCGCGGCCGGACTGGACGCCCTGCTCGACCTCACCCCCGCCGACCTCGTCAGCGCTGTGGGCACGCGACGCATCGCCGCTCGGGCCGGCCTCAGCGCGGCGACCCTCCTCCACCATTTCGGCTCGGTGGCGGCCTACGCCGACGCCCTGGTCGCCCGGGTCTTCGACCCGGGGAACCTGCCGATGGAGGACCTGGAGGCGGCGATCGCGCGCGTCGTCCGATCGGGGCTGCCGGTCGAGGCCGGTGACGCCTACCACCGCTCGGAGTTCGCACGACTGACGACGGATCGCGGGCTGCGGCTGCGCATGGGGCTCTGGGCGCTGGGCGCAGGCACCACAGATGGGATCTACCGCGACTACCTGCGCACAACCGACAGGCGGCTCCACCGCGTCACCGACGCCCTGGTCGCCGGCTGGGGGCGCGAGTTCCGGCCACCGTTCACCACGCCGATCTACGTGGCGGCCCAGGTCGCGCTGCTGAACGGGATGGCGATCCGCCACCTGGTCGACCCCGACCTCAGTACCGACGATCGCTTCTCGCTGGCGGCGTCCTCGCTCACCATGATCTCGCTGCGGCTCCAGGGCGACCGCCACGACATGGCCGACCGCATCGCGGAGGTCAACTACTATCCCTTGCGCCGCTCCCGGGGCGGCGTCTCGACGGCCGAGGGTCATCGCACCCGAGCGGCGCTGCTCGCCGCCGCCGCCGAACTCTTCGGAACCCGCGGCTACGCGGAGACCACGGTGGCCCAGATCGCGCGTCACGCGGGCCTGAGCTCCTCGACGCTCTACAAGCACTTCGAGGGGAAGGACGCAGTCGCCGGAGCTCTCTTCCGCAAGCAGGCCGAGGACGCCCTCGAAGCAGGCGTCGCACGGCGGACGCCGTCGAGCGACTCCCTCGGCGACCACCTGGCCGCGGTCGCCGCGTTCGTCGGCGACCGGCGTGAGTACGCGGCGGCCTACCTCACCGACCTGCTGATCAACCGGCCCGACGTGGAGGCCGACCCGTTCCTGGCCGCCACGCTCCCGCTGGTCGCTCGGCGGTTCGCCGAGCCGCCGACATCCGGCGACGTGGCATCGCAGGCAGCGGCCGATCCCGCGGAGGTGGCGCAGGCACTCCTCGGCGTCCTCATCGGCCGGGTGCTGGCACGACCGGCGGACCTGCCGGGTGTCCAGGCGGCACACGCATTGAGGCTGGTCCTCGGCGGGAGGCTGGCACCGCTACCTGGGTGAGGCTGGCCCCTAGGAACGCCGAAGGCCCCGTCACCACAGGGTGTCGGGGCCTCGCAACGTGGCAGGTGCAGGATTCGAACCTGCGAAGCTTTCGCGACGGATTTACAGTCCGCTCCCATTGGCCGCTCGGGCAACCTGCCGGATGTCGACCGGCGTTTGGCGCCAGCACAACGAGGCGAAACAATAGCGCAGCCTCAACCTGCCGACGAAAATCCCGCAAGGAGCACACCGTGGCCGACTCGTCCTTCGACATCGTGAGCAAGTACGACCGCCAGGAGGTCGACAACGCCCTCGGTCAGACCGCCCGCGAGATCGCCACGCGCTTCGACTTCAAGGGCACCGGAGCCACCATCGAATGGAAGGGCGAGGCGGCGATCGAGATCACCGCATCGGCCGACGACCGCGCCAGCGCCGTCCTCGACGTCTTCAAGGGCAAGCTCATCAAGCGCGACGTGAGCCTCAAGGTGCTCGAGGTCTCCGACCCCCGCGCCTCGGGCCAGGTCAGCAAGATCGACATCGCGCTTAAGGAGGGCATCTCCTCGGAGAACGCCAAGAAGGTCGCCAAGCTGATCCGCGACGAGGGCCCCAAGGGCGTCAAGGCCCAGATCCAGGGCGACGAGCTGCGGGTCTCCTCCAAGAGCCGCGACGACCTCCAGGCCGTCATCGCGCTGGTCAAGGGCCAGGACCTCGACTTCGCGGTGCAGTTCACCAACTACCGCTGAGTGCGCTGAGTGCGCTGACGCGGTCGGGAACGACGGGCTACCGTCACGGGATGGAATCTCGCGACTCGGCGCGTCCCGACCCGACCTCGACGAAGCTCGTCCCGCCTCGGCGGCGGCCCGCCGTCCGCCTCCTGTCGGTGGTGGCGTCGCTGCTCCTCATGAGCGGCGCGGTCGCGGCGTCCGCCGCCACGGGGTCGGAGCGCGTCGCCGCGCGGGAGACCCAGGCTCCCGAGCCGTTCGCTGCGGCGAGCCCCGATCCGCTGGCGATGCGCTGCTCGGACCTCCGTCCCCGGGGCAACACCGGCCTCGCGGTGTCGTTCCGGGTGCCTGAGGGGTACGCCGATGCCACCCGCGACGACAGCGCCTGCCGGGTCACGGGAGCCGGCTTCCGCGGCGTGGGCGTGATCTTCGGCGTGCTGCCGACCTTGGCCACCACCAAGGCCGAGGACGTCGACCCCTACGTCGGCCAGGGCGGCGACGACGACCTCGAGGACGTCGTCTACACCAGCGATGTGCCCGTGTTCGGCGAGCTGACCGGCGAGCGGCTCTCCTTCTACTGCTTCTGCGACGGCCAGGACACCGACGTGGTGATGCTCCAGACCCACGGGGTGCGGCTGTCGTGGACCACCCCGCACGGCAAGGACCCCACCGAGGCCGAGCTCGCCGCCTTCACCGACTCGGTCGCCCTCGACACCGATCCCACGAGCACCTGCACGGATCACGGCGTCCGGGTCGTCTACCGGCCTCCGGTGCCCTTCACCGAGTCGATCGACCGCGCCGGACCGGGCTGTCACCTCTACCTGACACCGGGCCGTCAGAGCCTCCAGCGCTACGCCCAGGTCACCCCCGCGCCGCGCCGCTCGCTGGCCGAGGTGGCCGACGGCCTGCGCGAGCGCCGGCGGATCAGCGGCGTCCGGCTCGGCACCGATCGGCTGGTCTGGCGCTACACCCGCGCCCGCACCGGCCCCTACGGGGAGCCCGCGGGCACGTGGCGTTTCGTGATGGTCGACCGCGACGGCGTCCGCCTCAGCTGGTCGGCCACGCCGCGCCAGTGGCAACGGGAGCGGGCAGTGGCTCGGGCCTTCTTCGATTCCGCGCGGGTGGTGGGCTGAGCCTGGCTCGTGTCCGAGCTCAGCGCGCGAGCAGGCCGACGCCCCAGCGGGCGCTGCGGTGCTCGAGGGCCCGTGCCAACGTGGTGTCGCCGGAGGCGAGGC
This sequence comes from Nocardioides fonticola, assembly GCF_039536805.1. NCBI lineage: Bacteria > Bacillati > Actinomycetota > Actinomycetes > Propionibacteriales > Nocardioidaceae > Nocardioides > Nocardioides fonticola. Next base: position 84,860 of record NZ_BAAAZH010000021.1, read on the forward strand.
GTGCGAAGGAGCGCCAGCCGACGCCGGTGCGACCGATGAGGGCGTGGAAGGCGCCCGGACGCCGTTCGAAGGCCCGCAGGCAGCGGGTGCCCGCCGCCATCTCGGGCAGCAGTTCCTCGGCGAGCGCCGCCTCGTAGGCGGCCCGCAGGACGGCGGCGTCCTCGAGCTCACCGGCCGTCGCCTCGCCGGCCAGGCGACCCGAGCGGAGGGCGAAGGAGATGCCCTCACGGGTCCACGGCTCGAGCAGGCCCGCGGCATCGCCGACCGCCAGCACGCGGTCCGCCGTCAGCGGCGAGTCGGGCGTGCGGCACCGGGTGAGGTGCCCCGAGTCGTGGAGCACCCGCGCCCGGTCCAGGCCGCGCTGGCGCAGGTAGGCGGCGAGGTAGGCGCGGGTCTCGGCGGGGCGCCCCTTCGCGGCGATGACACCGACCGTGAGGGTGTCGCCCTTGGGGAACACCCAGGCGTAGGAACCGGGCAGCGGGCCCCAGTCGAGGTGGATCGAGCCCTGATCGAAGCCCGACCCGGCCGCCTCCACCTCCAGCTCGAGCCCGAGGTCGATCTGGGCCAGGCGGACGCCGACCGCCCGCGCCGCCCGGCCGCCCGTGCCGTCGGCGGCGACGACGACCCGCGCCTCGAGGTCGCCCGCATCGGTGCGCACGCGGACGGCGTCCGGGTGCTGCTCGAGCTCGCGCACCGTGCACGGCGTCCTGATCTCGGCGCCGGCGCCCGCGGCAGCATCGAGGAGCCAGCGATCGAGCTCGGGCCGGGTGACGCACCGGATGACCCGGTCGGGCGACTCGCGCAGCACCGGACGCTCGCCGCGCAGCGTGAAGCCGGCACGGTGGATGGTGGTGCGCACCGGGGGCTCGCCCCCGCGGCGCGCGAGCTCGGCGAGGCTCGGACCGATCAGCCCGCCGCCGCATGTCTTGTACCGGGGGTGCTCGACGCGGTCGAGCAGCAGCACCCGGCGTCCGGCCCGCGCCGCGGCTTCCGCCGCCGACGATCCCGCCGGACCGGCCCCGACCACGACGACGTCCCACTGCTCCACGGCCGCGACGGTAGCCACTTGGGGAGCGAAACCTGATGTTGTGGGGCGAAGCTTCGCCCATCAACATCAAGTTTCCCCGCGCGGTTCCTGGGGGTGAGTGCAACACCGGCCGAGTGAGGGGTGTGTTGCATGTCGGGTCTGGTGTTCTC
>NZ_BAAAZH010000022.1:0-1163 GCF_039536805.1 Nocardioides fonticola
GGTGCGCTCGGGCGCGGGCCTTCTTGTGGTGCGCTTCGAGGGACCAGTGCTGCGGGATGGTGGCGCTGCTGTCGGCGCCGAGCTGGGAGATGCGGTGCAGCAGCCGGACGGCGTCGTCCTTGGCCATCGTGGGGGCGGGCATCGCGTGGCCGCCGGGGAGGGCCTTGAAGCCGGTGTACTGCTGGCCGGTGTCGGTGGCGCCGTAACGGTCGACCGCGCGGAGCGCCTGCAGGGTGAGCGCGACCGCGCGGACGTTGTGCTGCCAGTCCGGGCCCTGGAACCGGTACGGCGCGGTGAAGGTGTCGCAGCGGTACAGCATCGGGCCGTGCTTGGTGGTCTCGAACGCGACCACGACAGCTGGGGTAGCGGCCTCGCGGGCGTTCGCGCGCAGGGTGCCGTCGAGTCGGAGGTCCTGCTCGCGGACGTCGACCTCGATCACCAGGGCGCGGCCGTTGAGCCGGTCGACCTCCTCGACGAGCAGCTGCTCGGTCTCCTTCCAGCTCGCGGAGAACCGGGTCGCCTGGCGCTTCGACGGCGGGCGCAGCCAGGAGCGGTCGGAGAGGGGGCGGACGGAGTACTTCACGATGCGACTCCCATCCGGTGACCCGTCGAGCGTCCGGTCAGCCGTGCGTAGAGGTCGTGGTGGCCGCGGCGCGCGCACCAGGTGTGCAGGGACCCGGGTGCGATGCCGAGGACATCGGCTGCCTCGGTGAGCGTTCCGCCACGGGATGCGATGTCGGCGAGTGCCTGGGCGCGCGCGGCTCGCTTCGCGGCCCCGCGGTCGGTGTCGCAGGTCGCCGGCCGGGCGTCGGGGTTGTCGATGTCGTCGTCATCCCAGGCCAGTGGCGGTACCCAGCCCTTCGCCCGGGCGATCGCGCGGATCCGGTCACGGGTGAAGGAGTCCTTCGGGTGCCGGCTGGTGCGTTCGGCGGGGACCTTCATGGACAGCTGGTCGTAGATCTTCACGACGGCGGCGTGGTTGCGGACGTGGATCCGCAGACGTCGTCCGCCGGCGTAGTGGGACACCGCGGCGGCCTGCCAGCCGAGGCGGTCGCCGATCTCGGCGTAGGTCCAGCCGAGCGCCACCAGCGCCTGGAGACGGCGGCGGGTGCCGGTGGCGTCGATGATCGCTGGGCCGGCGCCCAGGATCCGGGCCTTGCGGC
>NZ_BAAAZH010000023.1:0-66117 GCF_039536805.1 Nocardioides fonticola
CCGCCAAGCCCGCTCCGGCCCCCGAGGCACCCGCTGCCCCCGAGGCTCCGGCTGCGGCCGCCCCGGCCGCCCCGGCTGCCCCTGCCGAGGCTGCTCCCGCGCCGGAGGTGCCGGCTGCTCCCGCCGCCGCTGCCCCGGCTGCTCCCGCCGCGCCGAAGCCGCCGGCCCCGCCGGCCGGTGGCGCGACCCCCAAGGCCCCGGCCCCGCGGCCGGTCGGTCGCCCCGGCGCGCCGCGTCCGGGCAACAACCCCTTCGCGTCCTCCCAGGGCATGGGACGCCGTCCCGCCCCGGGCCCCGGTGGCGGCGCGGCCGCCCCGGCACCCGGTGCCGGCGCCCCGAGCGGCGACCAGCGTCCGCCGCGTCCGCCGGCCGGTCGCGACGGCTCGGCCCCGCGTCCGGGCATGCCGCGTCCCAACCCGGCGATGATGCCCAAGTCCCCGGCCGCCTTCGGTGCGCGTCCCGGCGGCGGCCCCGGCCGTCCCGGCGCTCCCGGTCGCCCCGGTCCCGGCGGTCGTGCCGGCGCTCCGGGCCGTCCCGGTGCCGGTGCCGGCGCGGGTCGTCCCGGCGGCGGTGGCTTCGGCGGCGGTCCCGGTGGCGGTGGCGCCCCCGGCCGTCCCGGCGGTGGCGGCGGTGGCCGTCCCGGCCAGCGTGGCCAGACCCAGGGTGCCTTCGGTCGCCCCGGCGGTCCCTCGCGCCGTGGTCGCAAGTCGAAGCGGGCCCGTCGCCAGGAGTTCGAGGCCATGGAGGCCCCGACGATCGGCGGCGTGCGCGTCCGCAAGGGCAACGGCGAGACCGTGCGTCTCGCCCGCGGTTCCTCGCTGACCGACTTCGCGGAGAAGATCGGCGTCGACGCCGCCTCGCTGGTGCAGATGCTCTTCAGCCTCGGCGAGATGGTCACCGCCACCCAGTCCGTGGGCGATGAGACCCTCGAGCTGATCGGCGAGGAGCTGAACTACGTCGTCCAGGTCGTCTCCCCGGAGGACGAGGACCGCGAGCTGCTCGAGTCCTTCGACATCGAGTTCGGCGAGGACGAGGGCGACGAGTCCGACCTGGTGGTCCGTCCGCCGGTCGTCACCGTCATGGGTCACGTCGACCACGGCAAGACCAAGCTCCTCGACGCGCTGCGCAACGCCAACGTCGTCGACAAGGAGGCCGGTGGCATCACCCAGCACATCGGTGCCTACCAGGTCGCGGCCGAGGTCGACGGCACCGAGCGCCGCATCACCTTCATCGACACCCCGGGTCACGAGGCGTTCACCGCCATGCGTGCCCGTGGTGCCCAGGCCACCGACATCGCGATCCTCGTGGTCGCCGCCGACGACGGCGTCATGCCGCAGACGGTGGAGGCGCTCAACCACGCCAAGGCGGCCAACGTGCCGATCGTGGTGGCGGTCAACAAGATCGACAAGCCGGAGGCCGACCCGACCAAGGTCCGCGGCCAGCTGACCGAGTACGGCCTGGTGCCCGAGGAGTACGGCGGCGACGTCATGTTCGTCGACGTCTCGGCCAAGTCCGAGCTCAACCTCGACGGGCTGCTCGAGGCCGTCGTCCTCACCGCGGACGCCTCCCTCGACCTGCGCGCCAACCCGACCCAGGACGCCCAGGGTCTGGTCGTCGAGGCCCACCTCGACCGCGGTCGCGGTCCGGTGGCCACGGTGCTGGTCCAGCGCGGCACGCTGCGCGTCGGCGACTCGATCGTGGCGGGTCCGGCCTTCGGCCGCGTCCGCGCCATGCTCGACGAGCACGGCCAGGAGATCGCCGAGGCCACGCCGTCGCGTCCCGCGATGGTGCTCGGTCTGTCCGCCGTCCCCGGCGCCGGCCAGAACTTCCTGGTCGTCGAGGACGACCGGATGGCCCGCCAGATCGCGGAGAAGCGGGAGGCGCGCGAGCGTGCCGCCCAGCAGGCCAAGCGCCGCGTGCGTCGCACCCTCGAGGACTTCATGGCCTCGATGGAGAAGGGCGAGAGCCAGGAGCTCAACCTCATCCTCAAGGGCGACGTGTCCGGTTCGGTGGAGGCCCTCGAGGACGCCCTCGCGCAGATCGACGTCGGCGACGAGGTCAGCCTGCGGGTCATCGACCGCGGTGTCGGTGCGATCACCGAGACCAACGTGGACCTCGCCGCCGCCTCCGACGCCATCATCATCGGCTTCAACGTCCGGCCCCAGGGCAAGGCGGGCCAGATGGCGGAGAAGGAAGGCGTCGAGATCCGCTACTACTCGGTCATCTACCAGGCGATCGAGGAGATCGAGGCGGCCCTCAAGGGCATGCTCAAGCCCGAGTACGAGGAGTCCACCCTCGGCCAGGCGGAGATCCGCGCGATCTTCCGGTCCTCCAAGATCGGCAACATCGCGGGCTGCATGGTCACCAGCGGCGTCATCCGCCGCAACGCCAAGGTCCGCGTGCTGCGCGACAACGCCGTCATCGCCGACAACCTCGACCTCGCCTCGCTCAAGCGGGAGAAGGACGACGCGTCGGAGGTCCGCGAGGGCTTCGAGTGCGGTCTGGTGCTGCGCAACTTCCAGGACATCCGCGAAGGCGATGTCGTGGAGGCGTTCGAGATGCGCGAGATCCCGCGCAACTGATCGGCGCCAGGTAGGACACCGACACCCTCGGGTGTCACCCCACAGCCGGCGCAGGTCGCCGTCCCTTCGCGGACGGCGCCTGCGCCGGCTGGTCCGGGCTCCTCGCCCGGACATGTGAGACGAGAGAGGCACACCCCATGGCCAATCCCCGCGGCCGCCGCATCGCCGACCGGATCCAGGTGATCGTCGCCGAGATGCTCGAGCGGCGCCTCAAGGACCCCCGCCTCGGCTTCGTCACCGTCACCGACGTGCGGTTGACCGGCGACAACCAGCACGCGTCGGTCTACTACACCGTGCTCGGCACCTCCACCGAGCAGGCCGGCACCGCGCAGGCGCTGGAGTCCGCGCGCGGACTGCTGCGCTCGGAGGTCGCCAAGCAGCTCGGCATGCGCACCGCGCCCACCCTCACCTTCGTCCATGACGCCCTCCCCGAGGAGGCCGCGGCGCTGGAGGAGGTGCTGGCCAAGGCGAAGGCCCACGACGAGGAGCTCGCCGCCCAGCGCGGCGCCGCCTACGCCGGCGACGCCGACCCGTACAAGAAGCCCCGCGACCTCGACGACGACGAGGACGACGACGACGACGACTGGGACGACGAGGACGAGGACGACGAGCGCGCGTGAGCGCGGCGTCCCCCGTCACCCCCGGCCTGGTCGTCGTCGACAAGGCGGGGGGCATGACCTCCCACGACGTCGTCGCCCGGGTGCGGCGGCTGGCCGGCACCCGCAAGGTCGGGCATGCCGGCACCCTCGACCCGATGGCCACCGGGGTGCTGGTGCTCGGTGTCGACCGGGCCACCCGGCTGCTCGGCCACCTCATGCTCACCGACAAGGCCTACGACGCCGTCGTCCGGCTGGGGGAGTCGACGACCACCGACGACGCCGAAGGCGAGACGCTCGCGGTCGCCCCTCCCGACGCCCTGGCCGCCCTCACCGAGGACGCCGTCCGCGAGGCGTTCGCCGCCTTCGTCGGCGACATCGAGCAGGTGCCCACCGCCGTCTCGGCGATCAAGGTCGACGGCAAGCGGGCCTACCAGCGGGTGCGCGACGGCGAGGACGTGCAGCTCGCGGCACGACCGGTCACGGTGCACGCGCTCGAGGTGCACGAGGTGGCCCTGCCCGAGGTGCGCATCTCGGTGCGCTGCTCCAGCGGCACCTACATCCGCGCCATCGCCCGCGACGTCGGCGCCCGGCTCGGCGTGGGCGGCCACCTCACCGCCCTGCGACGCACCGCGGTCGGCCCCTACGGTCTCGACGTCGCCGCCACCCTGGAGGACCTCGCCGACGGCTTCGCGGTGCTCCCGATCGCCGACGCCGCGCGGGCGGCGTTCCCGGCGGTCGACCTCGACGACGCCGGCGCCGCCGACGTCCGGGTGGGGCGCTCCCTCGACGTCGCGCTCCCGGCCCTGACGGCGCTGTTCGCGCCCGACGGCACCTTCCTCGCGCTCTACGAGCCGCGCGAGGGGCGCGCTCGGCCGGTGGCCGTGTTCGTCTGAGCGCGGGCGTTCCGTAGGCTTCCCCTGTGCAGATCTGGCGCTCCTTCGACGACGTCCCGGCCGACCTCGGCCGCACCGTCGCGGTGATCGGCAACTTCGACGGCGTCCACCTCGGTCACCGGCACGTGGTCAGCCGGGCGCGGGAGATCGCCGACGAGCGCGGCCTGCAGGTGGTCGCGGTGACCTTCGACCCCCACCCCATGGCCGTGCTGCGGCCCGAGCACGCCCCGACGACCCTGACCTCGATGGAGGTGCGCGCCGCTCTGCTCGCGGAGGCCGGCGCCGACGCCGTGGTCGCCGTCCCCTTCTCGCGCGCGGTGGCCTCCTGGACGCCGCAGGAGTTCGTCGACCGCGTGCTGGTCGAGGGACTGCACGCGGCCGCCGTCGTCGTCGGAGCCAACTTCCGGTTCGGCAACCGGGCGGCCGGCGACGTCGCCACCCTCGTCGAGCTCGGCGCCACCCGCGACTTCACCGCCGAGGGCATCCCGCTCGACGGCGGCCCGCAGGTGTGGTCCTCCACCTACGTGCGCACCTGCCTGGCCGCCGGCGACGTCGCGGGCGCCGCCGAGGCGCTCGGACGCCCCTACACGGTGCGCGGCGTCGTCGTGCAGGGCGACCAGCGCGGGCGCGAGCTCGGCTACCCGACCGCCAACGTGCCGACCGACGGCCTCACCGCCGCGCCCGCCGACGGCGTGTACGCCGGCTGGCTGACCCGCCTCGACACCGGCGATCGGCTGCCCGCGGCCATCAGCGTCGGCACCAATCCCACCTTCGACGGCGTCCGCGAGCGCCGGGTGGAGAGCTACGTGCTCGACCGCACCGACCTCGAGCTGTACGGCGTCGAGGTCGAGGTCGCCTTCGTCGAGCGCATCCGCGGCATGGAGGCCTTCGACTCCGTCGAGGCGCTGCTGGAGCAGATGGCCGACGACGTCGCCCGCACGCGCGACGTGCTGGCGGACGGGTGACCGAGGGCGCTGCGGCCCCGGCCGTCGCCGCGGCCGAGGCCTGGTTCCTGCGCCACGGCCTGCCCTACTTCGTCGACGACATCCGCGCTCAGGTGCGGCAGCGGCTGAGCCGTCCCCGCCTCGTGGCCGTGGCCACCTCGGCGCTCGCGCTCGGGGCGGCGGCCGGCGTCCTGGTGGCGCTGGTGGAGTCGGCGTCCGCCGGCGTGGCCGCGGGCGTCAGCGTGGTGCTGGGCTGGCTGGCGCTCTACGGCCTGCGGGCGCTGAAGGCCTCGGTGATCGCCGCCTGGGCGCTGCGCCGCGCCTTCGGCAGCCTCGGACTGCTCGTGCCGCTGGCCACCCGCGCCCTGCCGATGCTGCTGCTGTTCATCACGTTCCTCTTCATCAACACCGAGGTGTGGCAGGTCGCCTCCGCCCTGCACGGCGGCGTGCTGTGGACGACGATCCTCTTCTTCGCCGCCGCGGCCATCGGCTTCCTCGTGCCCCGGATGGCGCAGGAGCTCGACGAGTACGACGACCGGGTGCACGAGGACGACCTGCGCGCCGCGACCCGGGGCACCCCGCTGGAGGCCGTCGCCGAGGAGATGCTCGCCGACGACGAGGTCGACCTGCCCGAGCAGGCCCAGGTGACCGGCCTGCAGATGGTGAACCTCGTGCTGGTGCTCGTGGTGGCGCAGGTCGTGCAGGTCTTCCTGCTGGCGCTGGCGGTCTTCGGGTTCTTCCTCGTGTTCGGGGCCGTGGCCATCGACCCGCACGTGATCGAGGCGTGGGTGGGGGAGGCCCCGCACTACCCGCCGGGTCCGCACTGGTTCAGCATCGAGCTGATCCGGGTGGCGACCTTCCTCGCGGGCTTCAGCGGCCTCTACTTCACCGTCACCGCCATCACCGACGACACCTACCGTCGGGAGTTCTTCACCGCGATCATGCGCGAGCTCCAGCGCGCCGTCGGCACCCGCGTGGTCTACCGGGCGCTGCGCGACGCGACGCCGTCCGCAGGCTGAGTGGGCTGCACGGCCTTCCACGGGGCTGGACGCACCCCGCCCCCGCCACCGGGGGAGCGGTGACGGGGGCGGGGTGAGGATCGCGCCGGCCCTCAGGCGTCGAGATCCTTCGCGACGAGGGCCGCGATGGCCTCGACGTGCTCGGCGTTCTCACCCGACACCTCGATGGTGTCGCCCTTGGCAGCACCCAGGGTCATGATGAGCAGCGCCGAGTCGGCCTCGACGGGGTCCTCGCCGGGGACGGCGAGGTAGACCTCGGCACCGAGTTCCTCGGCGGCCTCGGCGATGATCGCGGCCGGTCGGGCGTGCAGTCCGACGGCGGAGCCGACGGTGACGGTCTGGGTGGGCATGGTGTCCTCTCGGGTCGGGTGGGGGATCAGGCCGCTGCCGCGACGGGCTGTCGGGAGGCGGCGGTCGACTTCAGGATGATGACGAGAGCCGCCGCGACGGCCACGCCGGCTGCCAGGGCGATGAAGAAGCCGGCGATGCCGTCGACGGCGAACAGCACGAAGATGCCGCCGTGCGGAGCCCGCAGGCTCACCCCGAAGAGCTCGGAGAGGGCACCGGTGACGGCGCTGCCGGCCATGATCGAGGGGATGACCCGCAGCGGGTCGGCCGCCGCGAACGGGATGGCCCCCTCGGTGATGAAGGAGATGCCCAGCGGGATCGCCGCCTTGCCGTTCTCCCGCTCCGCCACGCTGAACAGCTGCGGGCGGATGAAGGTGGCCAGGCCGAGCGCGATCGGCGGCACCATGCCGGCGAGCATGACCGCGGCCATGATCTTCAGCTGGGGCGCGTCGGTGGCGGTCGCCGCGGCGGTCAGGCCGGTGGTGGCGAAGACGTAGGCGGTCTTGTTGAGCGGGCCGCCCATGTCGAAGGCCATCATCAGGCCGAGGACGGCGCCGAGCACGATCGCGGAGCCGCCGGACATCGAGTTGAGGCCGTCGTTGAGCTGACCCATCAGCTTCGAGAGCGGCTGGCCCAGGACGGCGAGCATCACGAAGCCGGAGACGAGGGTCGCGCCCAGCGGGATCACGAGCACCGGCATCAGGCCGCGGGCCCAGGTGGGCACCTGGAGGCGCCCGATCCACAGGGCCACGAAGCCGGCCAGGACGCCGCCGATGATGCCGCCGAGGAAGCCGGACTGCGTGGTGCCCGCGATGGCGCCCATGACGAAGCCGGGGGCGATGCCCGGACGGTCGGCGATCGCGAAGGCGATGTAGCCGGCCAGCGCGGGCACCAGGAAGCCGAAGGCCGCCCCGCCCAGCACCAGGAAGAGGGCGCCGAGGTAGGTCAGCAGGCCGCCGTGCGCCAGCGCGGCGCCGTTCGCCATCACGTAGTCGTCGGGGTTGGGCAGGTTGAAGAGGCTGGAGTTCAGCACGATGTGCTGCGCGGTGTTGACGCTGGCGTCGCCGAACGTCGAGCCGAGCGCGATCTCGTAGCCGCCGAAGAGGAAGGCGAGCGCGATGAGCAGACCACCGGCCGCGACGAACGGGATCATGTAGGAGACGCCGGTCATCAGGATGCGGCGGGTACGCCCGCCCCAGCTCTCGCCGGCCGAGGCCGCCGGGATGCCGGAGGCGTCGCCCGAGCCGCCCTCGACGCGCTGCGCCGTCGGGTCGTCGATGGCGCGCAGCGCCTCGGCGATCATCGCGTCGGCGTCGTCGACGGCCTTCTTCACCCCGCCGGAGACCAGCGGCTTGCCGGCGAAGCGGTGCCGGTCGCGCACCCCCACGTCGACGGCGAAGACGACGGCGTCGGCCGCGGCGATGATCTCCGCCGGGATCGGGGTGGAGCCGGCCGAGCCCTGGGTCTCCACGACGATGTCGACGCCGGCCTTGGCGGCAGCGGCCTGCAGGGCCTCGGCGGCCATGTAGGTGTGGGCGATGCCCGTGGGGCAGGCGGTGACGGCGACCAGGCTGCGTCGTCCGGAGGTCGCCGTGGCCGGGGCGGCGGGAGCCGCGGGCTCGAGGACGCCGGAGACCAGCGCCACGACCTCCTCGGCGGAGGTCGCCGCCCGCAGGCCGTCGGTGAACTCGGACTTCACGAGCGCCCGGGCCAGCTTGGTGAGCAGCTCGAGGTGGGTGGCGTCGCCGCCCGCGGGAGCGGCGATGAGGAACACCAGGTCGGCGTCGCCGTCCTTGGCCCCGAAGTCGACGCGCGGTGCGAGTCGGGCGAAGCCGAGGGTGGGGGTGGACACGCCGCTGGTGCGGCAGTGCGGGATGGCGATGCCGCCCCGCAGGCCGGTCGCTGAGGTGGCCTCGCGGGCCTCGGCGTCGGCGATCAGCTGCTCGACGTCGGCCGCCCGGCCGGCCGCGCCGAGCGTCTCGGCCAGAGCGCGGATCACGGCGTGCTTGTCCGAGCCGAGATCGGCATCGAGACGGACGAGCTCGGGGGTGATCAGCTCGGTGGTGATGAGATCAGACACGTCAATCTCCCAGGGTGGTGGACAGTCCGCGGACGGTGACCAGTTCCGGGTGGACCTGGGTCGGCAGCGGGATGGTGGTGCCGGGCAACCCGGCTGCCGCACTGCCGTAGGCCACGGCGAGTGCGAGTCGGTGGGCGGTGGGCTGCTGGCGCAGCTCACCGAGGAGGTAGCCGAAGAGGCTGGAGTCGCCGGCGCCGACGGTGCTCACGACCGTCGTGGGCGGCGGCGTGGCGTGCCAGGCGCCGGTGCGGTCGACGAGCACCGCGCCGTGGCCGCCGAGGGTGGCCAGCACGGTGTCGACACCGGCCTCCACGAGCGTGAGAGCGGCCTTCGCGGCGGCCTCGGGGTCCTGCTCGAGCTGCTCGGCGTCGCCGCCGGTGAAGGAGGCGAGCTCCTCGGCGTTCGGCTTCATCAGCGCCGGTGCCGCCCGATCGAGACCGGCCACCAGCGCGGCCAGCGGCTCGTCGCTGGTGTCGACGGCGACCCGGGCCGGCAGGTCGGCCAGCGCGGCCACGAGGTCGGCGTACCAGTCGGTCGGCGCGCCCGGCGGCAGCGACCCGGCCAGCACCACCCACGAGGCCCATTCGCCGCGCTCGTGCACCGCGCGGGCGAGCGCCTCGAGCAGCGCGCCGTCGACGACGGCGCCGGGCGAGTTGAGCTTGGTGGTGGTGCCGTCGGGCTCGGTGATGGTGAGGTTCACGCGCGGCGAGGAGGTCGTGGGCACCGGGGTGCAAGTGATGCCGGCGGCCCGCAGCTCGGCGACGAAGGGGTCGTCGGCCGGCGCCGGCAGGACGGCGTCCGTCGGGACGCCGGCGGCCACGCAGGCGCGGGAGATGTTGACGCCCTTGCCTCCGGCCTGCGAGGTGACCGAGACGACGCGGTGCACCGCGCCGCGGGTGAGCGGCTCGTCGAGCGCTGCGGTGCGGTCGAGGCTGGGGTTGGCGGTGAGGGTGACGATCATGCGATGACGACCTCCAGTCCGGAGTCTTCGAAGCGGCGGCGGTCGGTCTCGGCGAGCTCGTCGTCGGTGATGAGCACGTCGAGCTCGTCGAGGGCGGCGAAGCGCACGAGCGCGTCCTGGCCGACCTTGGAGGAGTCGGCCGCGACGACCACCTGACGCCCGGCGCGCACCAGAGCCCGCTTGGTGGCGGCCTCCTCGGGGTCGGGGGTGCTCAGGCCGTGCTCGTGGCTGATGCCGTTGGTGCCGACGAAGACGACGTCGGCGCGCAGGCGGGAGAGCGCCTCGACCGTGTCGGCGCCGACGGCGGCCTGGGTGGTGGCCCGGACCCGACCCGGCAGCAGGTGGAGGTCGACCTGCGGGAAGGCGGCCAGCCGGCCGATGAGCGGCACGGAGTGGGTGAAGACCGTCAGTCGGACGTCGCGGGGCCAGGCCGCGACGAACCGCGTGGTCGTCGAGCCGGCGTCCAGGACGACGGTGGAGCCGGCGGGCGGCAGCAGCTCGAGGGCGGCGGCGGCGATGCGGTCCTTGGCCTCGACGTTGACCCGGTCGCGCTCCACGAGGCCGGCCTCGAGGTTCGACAGCGCGTGGGCCGGGACGGCGCCCCCGTGCACCCGGCGCAGCAGGCCGAGGCGCTCGAGGGCCGAGAGGTCGCGGCGCACGGTCTCGGTGGTGACGTCGTAGGCGGCGGCGAGGTCGGCGACGGAGAGTCGGCCGCGCTCGGCGACCAGCTGCGCCATCGCGTGCTGACGTTCCTCGGCGTACATCGTGTGTGGCTCCCGTCACTTTCTGTGTTTGTGTTGTTTTATGCCCGATCACCTTTGACTGTCAAGAGGGCGCGCGGATAACGTGTGAGCATGGTCACCGCGCACCCCGCTCCCGGCGCCGCCCTCCGCGGCACCCCGGTCGTCCCCGGCCTCGGTCTGGGTCCCGTCCTGCTCGTCCGCACCGAGATCGACCCGGACGCCGTCGCGGCCTTCGCCGCCCGCCCGGTGCCGAGCGAGGGGCGCGAGGAGGAGGCGCTGGCGCTCTACGACGCGGCGGTCGCCGAGGTCGCCGCCGGCTTCGAGCGCCGCGCCGAGGCCGGTCACGGCGCGGCGGCCGAGGTGCTCACCGCGAGCGCCGGCCTCGCGCGCGACAAGGGCCTGCGCTCCGCGGTGCGCAAGAACCTGCGGGCCTCGGACTCCACCGGCCTGCTCGACGCGCTGCACGCCGCCGTCGCGCAGTTCGTCGAGCTCTTCACGCAGATGGGCGGGCTGATGGCCGAGCGGGCCACCGACCTGCGCGACATCGAGCGCCGCCTGGTCGCCCACCTGGTCGGCGTCCCCGAGCCGGGCGTGCCCACGCCGTCCCAGCCCTCGGTGCTCGTGGCCGAGGACCTCGCGCCCGCCGACACCGCCGGCCTCGACCCCTCGCGCGTGGTCGCGCTGGTCACCGAGCGCGGCGGCCCGACCAGCCACACCGCGATCATCGCCCGCCAGCTGGGCATCCCCTGCGTGGTCGGCACCGCGGGCGCGCTCGGGCTCGCCGACGGCGTCACCGTGCTCGTCGACGGCGCCGCCGGCAGCATCGAGATCGGTCCGGATCTCGACACGGCGGCGAGCCGGGTCGAGGCCGATCGCGCCGAGCGGGCCCTCGTGGCCGCGTGGGCCGGCCCGGGTGCGACCGCCGACGGCGTCCCGGTGAAGCTGCTGGCCAACGTCGCCGACGGCGAATCGGCCGGCAAGGCCGCTGGCGAGCCGGTCGAGGGGGTCGGGCTGTTCCGCACCGAGCTGTGTTTCCTGAGCCGCGCCGACGAGCCGAGCGCCGCCGAGCAGGCCGACATCTACGCCGAGGTGCTCACGTCCTTCGCCGGCCGGTACGTCGTCGTGCGCACCCTCGACGCCGGCTCGGACAAGCCGGTCGCCTTCGCCACCCACGAGGGCGAGGAGAACCCGGCCCTCGGCGTCCGCGGACTGCGGCTCTCCTTCGACAACCCCGGCCTGCTCGGCCGCCAGCTCGACGGCATCGCCGAGGCCGCGCGCCGCGTCGGCACCGAGACCTGGGTGATGGCGCCGATGGTCGCCACCGTGGCCGAGGCCGCCGACTTCGCCGCGCAGGTGCGCGAGCGCGGCCTCAAGGCCGGCGTGATGGTCGAGGTGCCCTCCGCGGCGCTGCTGGCGCACCGCATGCTCGAGGTCGTCGACTTCCTCTCCCTCGGCACCAACGACCTCACGCAGTACACGATGGCCGCCGACCGCATGGCCACCGACCTGGCGCACCTCACCGACCCGTGGCAGCCGGCGGTGCTCCAGCTCATCGCGATCACCGCGCACGCCGGTCGCGCGGCCGCCAAGCCGGTGGGCGTGTGCGGCGAGGCCGCCGCCGACCCGCTGCTGGCGTGCGCCCTCGTGGGCATGGGCGTCAGCTCGCTGTCGATGGCTGCGGCCGCCGTCCGGCCGGTCGGCGCGCGCCTGGCCCAGGTGACGATGGCCCAGTGCGAGGAGGCTGCCGAGGCCGCCCTCGCTGCCGCCGACCCGGCTGCGGCCCGGGACGCCGTCCGGGCCATCGTGGGCTGAGCCGATCGGGTGTCGGTGCGACGGAGCTGCACGTCGACCCCGTCACACCTGCACCACTGATGACATCGGACAGGCGAACCTGCCCGAAATCGGGCTCATCGGGGCCGGAATCGGCAGGTTTCCCCGGCCGGCCGGGGAAACCTGCCCCCCGGCGACAACCTGACGGCCTCAGCCCACCCCCACCACCTCTACCGGCAACCCCGTGAGCGCGGCGTTGCCGGAGAGCGGGTCGACCCGCTCGGGGTCGGTGAGGTCGTTGACCGACACCCCGGGCACCCCGCTGGCGTGCCGCAACCGGACGCCGGGCAGCGCGTGGCCGAAGCCGTGGGGGAGCGAGACGACGCCCGGCATCATGTCGGCGTCCGCGCTGACCTCCACTTCGACGGCGCCCACCCGCGAGGTCACCCGCACGAGACCGCCGTCGGGCAGGCCCCGGGCGGCGAGGTCGTCGGGGTGCATGAGCAGGTGGTGGCGCGGCCGGCCGCGGGTGAGCCGGTCGGTGTTGTGCATCCAGGAGTTGCAGTCGCGCTGGTGCCGGCGCCCGATGAGCACCAGGCCCTCGCCGCCGGGAGCGGCCGCGAGCATCGCCTCCAGACGCGGCAGGTCGGCCACGATCGCCTCGGGCACCAGGCTGAGCCGCTTGTCGGGAGTGGCGAGCCGGGCAGGCAGCGTCGGCTGCAGCGGCCCGAGGTCGACGCCGGCCGGCTCGGCGAGCAGGTCGTCCATGCTCACCTTCCCGCCGGCCGCCAGCATGAAGGCGACGAGGTCGCGCGGGGAGGCGGCGGCCGCCGCCTCCGCCTCGGGGGAGAGGGGGCGGCCGAGCCGCTCGGCGATGCGCTTCGCGAGCTGGTAGCTGATCCACCAGTCGTGGCGCTGGTCGTCGTCGGGCTCGAAGAGCGCGGGGGTCCAGCGGGCGGTGTTGCGCACCGCGAAGGCGTGGAAGACGACGTCGTAGTGGTCGCGCTCGAGGTGGCTGGTGGTCGGCAGGATGACGTCGGCGTGCCGGGTGGTCTCGTTGAGGTAGATGTCGATGGCCGCCATGAAGTCCAGGGCGTCGAGCGCCTCGGCGAGCTTGTCGCCCGAGGGCGTGGAGAGCACCGGGTTGCCCGCGATGGTCACCATCGCCCGGATGCGGCCCTCGCCCGGGGTCAGGATCTCCTCGGCCATGACGACGGCCGGGAACTCCCCGCCGACCTCCTCGGCACCGCGCACCCGGCTGCGCCAGCGCCCGTGGGTGCCCGGGCCGGCGAGCCCGTGCGCCACCAGGTCGATCGCGGGCTCGGGGAACATCGCGCCGCCCGGGGCGTCGAGGTGGCCGGTGAGCACGTTGAGGACGACGATCGCCCACTGGCACAGGGTGCCGAACTCGTGGGTCGAGACCCCGATGCGCCCGTAGACCACCGAGGACGACGCGGTGGCGAGGTCGCGGGCCAGTTCGCGGATCACCTCCGCGTCGATGCCGCACACCGCCGCCGCGACCTCCGGGGTGAACGGGGCGGCGAGCTCGGCGAGCCGGTCGAGTCCGTCGACGTAGGACGCCGGCCGGGCGAGCCCCTCGGACAGCAGCACCTGGATCATCGCCATCAGCAGCGCGGCGTCGGTGCCCGGACGCACGAAGTGGTGGGCGTCGGCGATGCGGGCGGTCTCGGTGCGCCGCGGGTCGATGACGACCATCCGCCCGCCGCGCGCCCGCAGCTCGCGCACGCGGCCGGGGAAATCGGGCACCGTCATGAGCGAGCCGTTGGAGGCCATCGGGTTGGCGCCGATCACCACGAAGAGGTCGGTGCGGTCGAGGTCGGGCACCGGGATGAGGAACTGGTGGCCGAAGACCTCGCGCGCCACGACGTGGTGCGGCATCTGATCGACTGTCGAGGCGCTGAACATGTTGCGCGTGCCCAGCGCCTTCTTGAACGGCCGGCCGTGGGTGAACAGGCCGAGCGCGTGGGCGCTGGGATTGCCCTGGTAGACGCCGACGGCGTCGGCGCCGTGCTCGGAGATGGTCGCGGCGAGCCGGTCGGCGACGAGGTCGAGCGCGTCGTCCCACGCCATCTCCTCCCACGTGGCCTCGGCCCCGCGGCCGACGCGGCGCAGCGGACGGCGCAGCCGGTCGGGATCGGCGTGGATGTCGGCCAGCGACACGCCCTTGGGGCAGATGTGCCCGCGCGAGAGCGGATCGTCGGGGTTGCCGCGGACGCCGGTGACCCGGCCGGCATCGGTGTCGATGGTCAGGACGAGGCCGCAGATCGCCTCGCACAGGTTGCACACGCCCAGTCGGGTCTCGATCGTCACCGGGTCAACCTAGACCGAGCGATCGCTCGGCGAGAAGGGTCGCGGCGCCGCGCTTTTGGTCGAGCCGGTGCCGCGCCGATAGTCTCTCCCGGTTGCCGTCAGAACGGCCGCGGACAGAGAGCGCCCGGGGAAGAGCCCCGGAGCACCGCGCAACGAGCCGAGAGGAGCCCGCGTATGTCGATCGGTACCGACGCGGAGACCAAGAAGAAGATCATCGCGCAGTACGCGACCACCCCGGGCGACACCGGTTCGCCCGAGGTCCAGATCGCGCTGCTGAGCCACCGCATCTCCCACCTCACCGAGCACCTCAAGCAGCACAAGCACGACCACCACAGCCGTCGTGGTCTGCTGCTGCTCGTCGGCCAGCGCCGGCGTCTGCTCAACTACCTCAACAAGACCGACATC
The DNA here is from genome assembly GCF_039536805.1 of Nocardioides fonticola. Classification (NCBI taxonomy): domain Bacteria; kingdom Bacillati; phylum Actinomycetota; class Actinomycetes; order Propionibacteriales; family Nocardioidaceae; genus Nocardioides; species Nocardioides fonticola. The sequence goes on from NZ_BAAAZH010000023.1 coordinate 14,676, forward strand.
GAGCGCTACCGCTCGATCGTCGAGCGTCTCGGTCTGCGTCGCTGATCGAGTCGCCACGTGCCTTCTCGTGAACGCCTCGGACGTCGCCTTCCGGTGATGTCCGGGGCGTTCGCTATAGGCTCGTCCCGATAACTGAATCCTCATCACCCAGGAGCGACCCGCCCGTTCTGGCTCGGTCCTCGGTAGTGGCCTCCAGGCCGTCCCCTCGGGGATGCCGCCTGTGGGCCTCGATCGAAGACCGGCCGCAGACGGTGGGCTCCGTCGGCACTCGCCGTCCCCGCTGTCGACCCGGCCCCTGAGCCGGAGCGCGAACGCAGCGGATCGCTCCGCGATAGAACCAGGAAGTACCTTGACCGACTCCATCGAGCCCGTCATCTCCGCCGTCGAGACCGTCCTCGACAACGGGAAGTACGGCACCCGCACCATCAAGTTCGAGACCGGTCTGCTGGCCCGCCAGGCCGCCGGCTCCGTCACCGCCTACCTCGACGACGACACGATGCTGCTCTCGGCCACCACGGCCGGCAAGCAGCCGAAGGACCACTTCGACTTCTTCCCGCTCACCATCGACGTGGAGGAGCGCATGTACGCCGCGGGCCGCATCCCCGGCTCGTTCTTCCGCAGCGAGGGTCGCCCGGGCGAGGACGCCATCCTCGCGTGCCGTCTCATCGACCGCCCGCTGCGCCCGACCTTCAAGAAGGGTCTGCGCAACGAGGTCCAGGTCGTCATCACCGTGATGGCCCTCAACCCCGACACCCCCTACGACGTGCTGGCCATCAACGCCGCGTCGATGTCGACCCAGCTCTCCGGCCTGCCGTTCTCCGGCCCGGTCGGCGCCACCCGGGTCGCGCTCATCGAGGGCCAGTGGGTCGCGTTCCCGACCCACACCCAGCTGGAGAAGGCCGTCTTCGACATGGTCGTGGCCGGTCGGGTCACCGAGACCGGCGACGTCGCGATCATGATGGTCGAGGCCGAGGCCACCGAGGAGACCATCGACCTCGTCATGGGCGGCGCGCAGGCGCCGACCGAGGAGGTCGTCGCCGGTGGTCTGGAGGCCGCCAAGCCGTTCATCAAGCAGCTGTGCGAGGCCCAGGTCGAGCTCGCGAACGTCGCGGCCAAGCCGATCCAGGACTTCCCGATCTTCCTCGACTACGAGGACGACGTGTACGCCGCCGTCGAGGCCGCCGCGAAGGCCGACCTGGCCGCCGCGATGACCATCGCCGACAAGCAGGAGCGCGAGGCGAAGACCGACGAGCTCAAGGCCGCCCTGCTCGAGAAGCTGGGCGCCCAGTTCGAGGGTCGCGAGAAGGAGATCGGGGCGGCCTTCCGCTCGGTCAACAAGCAGGTCGTGCGCGAGCGCGTGCTGCGCGACAAGATCCGCATCGACGGCCGCGGTCTGGCCGACATCCGTCCGCTGCACGCTGAGGTCGACGTCGTCCCGCGCGTGCACGGCTCGGCGCTGTTCGAGCGTGGCGAGACCCAGATCCTGGGCGTCACCACCCTCGACATGCTCAAGATGGAGCAGCAGATCGACAGCCTGTCGCCGGAGACCCACCGGCGCTACATGCACAAGTACATCTTCCCGCCGTTCTCGACCGGCGAGACCGGCCGCGTGGGCTCGCCCAAGCGTCGCGAGATCGGCCACGGCGCGCTGGCCCGCCGCGCGCTCCTGCCGGTGCTGCCCAGCCGCGAGGAGTTCCCCTACGCGATCCGCCAGCTCTCCGAGGCCATGGGCTCCAACGGCTCGACCTCGATGGGCTCGGTCTGCGCCTCGACCCTCTCGCTGCTCCAGGCCGGTGTGCCGCTGAAGGCGCCCGTCGCCGGCATCGCCATGGGCCTGATCTCGGGCGAGATCGACGGTGAGACCCAGTACGTCGCGCTCACCGACATCCTCGGTGCCGAGGACGCCTTCGGCGACATGGACTTCAAGGTCGCCGGCACCCGCGAGTTCGTCACCGCGCTCCAGCTCGACACCAAGCTCGACGGCATCCCCGCCGAGGTGCTGGCCGCGGCGCTGACCCAGGCCCGCGACGCGCGTCTGGCGATCCTCGACGTGATGACCGAGGCCATCGACGCCCCGGCGGAGATGTCGGTCACCGCGCCGCGCATCCTCACCGTCAAGGTGCCCGTCGACAAGATCGGCGAGGTCATCGGCCCCAAGGGCAAGGTGATCAACCAGATCCAGGACGACACCGGCGCCTCGATCTCCATCGAGGACGACGGCACCGTCTACATCGGCGCCACCAACGGTGCCGCCGCCGAGGCCGCGCGGGCCGCGGTCAACGCGATCGCCAACCCCTCGATGCCCGAGGTCGGCGAGCGCTACCTCGGCACCGTCGTCAAGACCACCAACTTCGGTGCGTTCGTCTCCCTGCTCCCGGGCAAGGACGGCCTGCTGCACATCACGAAGCTGCGTGCGCTCAACGACGGCAAGCGCGTGGAGTCGGTCGACGACGTCGTCTCGGTGGGCCAGAAGATCCAGGTCCAGATCGCCGAGATCGACGACCGCGGCAAGCTCTCGCTCGTCCCGGTCGTGGAGGGCGAGGAGTCCGCCGAGTCCGCTGAGGCCGCCGAGGCCTCCGACGACGCCACCGTGGAGGCCTGACCCTCCGTGTCGTCCGCTTCATCAGGTTCGGCCACGTCGGCCCGCTCGGTCTCGCGACCGGGCGGGCCGACGCCCGCTCCCGCCCCTGTCGACGTCATCGCCACGATCACCGACGAGGCCGGTCAGGTCGTCTCGCGCGTGTGCCGCTCGGTGCTGCCGGGCGGTCTGCGGGTCGTGACCGAGCAGATGGCCGGGGTGCGCTCGGCCAGCATCGGGGTGTGGGTCGGGGTCGGCTCGGCCGACGAGGACACCACCCTGCACGGCTGCTCCCACTTCCTGGAGCACCTGCTCTTCAAGGGCACCCCGACCCGCTCGGCGCTCGACATCTCCGTCGAGCTCGACGCGGTGGGCGGTGAGTTCAACGCCTTCACCGCCAAGGAGTACACCTGCTTCCACGCGCGGGTGCTCGACGTCGACCTGCCGCTGGCCGTCGACGTCCTCGGCGACATGATCACCTCCAGCCTGCTCGAGCCCGACGACGTCGAGGCCGAGCGCGAGGTCATCCTCGACGAGATCGCGATGCACGACGACGACCCCGACGACGTCGTCCACAACCTCTTCGCCGAGCAGGCGTGGGGGAGCACCTCCCCGCTCGGCCGCACCATCGCCGGCACCGAGGAGTCGATCACCGCGCTCACCCGAGACCAGATCGAGGCCTTCTACCGGCGCCACTACCGGCCCGCCAACATGGTGGTCGCGGTCGCCGGCAACGTCGTCCACGACGACGTCGTGCGCCAGGTCGCGGCCGCCTTCGCCCGTGGCGGCTTCCTCACCGGCGACGAGGCGCCGGTGGTGCTGCGCGGCACCGGCGTCGTCCCCGAGGTGCGGCCCGGCACGATGTCCTCGCTGCGGCCCTTCGAGCAGGTCAACGTCGTGCTCGGCATGGAGGGTCTGCCCCGCAACCATCCGCAGCGCTTCGCGCTCGGCGTGCTCAACACCGCGCTCGGCGGCGGCACCTCCAGTCGGCTCTTCCAGGAGGTCCGCGAGATCCGCGGCCTCGCCTACTCGGTCTACTCCTTCGCCAGCCACCACGCCGATTCCGGCCTGATCGGGGTCTCGGTGGGCTGCCTGCCGGCCAAGCTCGACGACGTCCTCGCCGTGGTCCGCGCCGAGCTGGCGAAGGTGGCCGCCGAGGGCATCACCGCCGAGGAGCTGGAGCGCGGCAAGGGCCAGCTCCGCGGTGGCCTCGTGCTCGGCCTGGAGGACTCCGGCTCGCGCATGTCGCGGCTGGGCAAGGCCGAGCTGGTCTACGACGAGCTGCTCAGCGTCGAGGAGATGATCGCGCGCATCGACGCCGTCACCCTCGAGGAGGTCGCCGCCCTGGCGGCCGAGCTGTTCTCGCGGCCCGAGATCCTCGCGGTCGTCGGTCCCTGACCCCACCCCCGACCCCGTCGCCGACCCCGTCCCGCGGCGTCGTCCCCGGGCGTCGGGGCGGGTCAGGCCGTGCCGAGCACCAGGACGACGACCCCGGCGCAGGCCGCGGCCCACAGCACGCTCACGAGCGTGCCGATGATGAAGCGCTCGGCGGCGCCGGTGCGCGCCCCCTCCTCGGCCGCGCGCAGCTCGGGGTAGCGGCCCAGGCCCTTGACCGCCAGCACCACCGCCAGCCCCTCGGGCCAGCCGGCCACGAGGGTCGCGAAGACCGCGAGGCGCTCGAGGCCGCCGATCCACGCGCCGCCACGCAGCACCTGGCCGGCGTCGCGGAGGCGGTCGCCCGGTTCGCGCCGGTCGACGCTGTCGAAGACCAGCGTCGTCAGCGGGCCGCCACCGCTGACGGCGCAGCCGGCGGCGACGGTGACGAGCAGGGCGCGCAGCCAGGGGTCGGGGAGGCCGATCTCAGGGGCGACGGCAGCGATGCCCCCGGCCGCGGCCACGAGCCCGAGGACGACGCCGCCGAGGCGCCGCGGGGCGCGCCACGCGAGCACCCCGGCGACCAGTCCGGCGCCGAGGGCGGTGAGGGAGGCGACCCCCCAGGCGGTGGGGCTCATGCGGGCTCCGCGCCGAGCGCCGTGCGGGCCAGCCAGGTCAGCAGTTCGCGGGCCCGGCGCTCCTCGACGATGCCGGCCGCCTGGGCGCGCTGGCTGACCGCCGACTGGCTGATCGCCAGCCGCTCGCCGATCTCGGCGTAGCTGAGGCCCGTGGCCGAGAGATCGGCGACCTCCCAGCCGCGCTCGGTGCGGCGGTGGAGCACCGCCGCCCACAGCCAGGCCGTCGACTCCAGCGCCCGCGCCTCGGGGATCTCGCCCACCACCCGCAGCCGCCAGGGGCTGGTCTTCGCGCCGGTCACCGCCGTGCGGGCGTGCAGGTACGCCGGCCCGCGACCGGCCCGGGCCTCGGTCGGGACGTCGTCGATCGCACCGATGCCGATCCCGACGTTCCAGCCGCCGCTGCGCACGAGCATCCCCACGGCGTCCGCGAGGGCCTCGGGGGAGTCCAGGACGCCCTGCACCTCGTCGCCGGCGGTGCGCTGGAAGCCCGCCAGCGCCGGCAGGCCGGCGAGGCGCTCGAGCAGGTCGGGCACGAGATCGGGACCCGTGCGCGATCCCCGCTGGTCGAGGGTCAGGACGGCGACGGGCATGGTGCCAGCCTACTGAAGGCTCTCGCCTTCATCAATCGAACTGAAGGTTATTCCCTTATCGAGTGCCGATGACGCCGACGCATGCGGGCACCTTGCGCTGCACGACCTGGGTCCGGAAACCGCCCTGGGCGAGCGCGGCCGACGTCCGCTCGATCATCTGGGGAACGTCCTCGGGGCGGGTGGCCTCGTAGAAGAGGAAGACCTTGCCGCCCGGCATCAGCCGCTCGTGCAGGAGCGCGATCTCATCGGCGCAGTCGCGCACCCAGAAGAGGTTGACGTTGAAGGCGTAGACCTTCGTCAGCCGCTTCACCGGCACCCGCAGGGTGGCCAGATCGATCTGGCGCACGGTCAGCCGACCGGCGTCCACGAAGCGCTGGCAGCGGCGCTTGGTGCGGTCGACGCCGGACTCCGAGCGGTCGATCGCGAACAGCTTGCCGGTCTCCAACCGGCTGCAGATCAGCTCGGCGCCGGCGCCCGGTCCGCACCCGATCTCCAGGACGTGATCATCGGGCTGGACGTCCATGAGGTCGACGGACCAGCGGATCCGAGCCGGGATCGTCTGCAGCACCATGGGGACAAGCCTGCCAGAAACCGGGCCGGTGGATCGTGAGGGCCCGCCCGAGGGCTTGTAGGTTGTCGCGCGTGACACACCACGACGGGTCAGCGCAGCGGGTCGGCGTCCTCGGCGCACGGGGGAAGGTGGGCAGCGAGATCGTCCGGGCGATCGAGCAGGCCGACGACCTCGTCCTGGCCGGAGCGGTCGACGCCGGCGACGATCGCGCGGCCCTCGTCGAGGCCGGCGCGTCGGTCGTCGTCGACTTCACCCACCCCGACGTCGTCATGGACAACCTGCGGTTCTGCATCGAGCACGGCATCCACGCGGTCGTCGGCACCACCGGGTTCGACGACGACCGCCTCGCGCAGCTGCGCGACCAGCTGGCCGACGCGCCGGGCGTCGGGGTGCTGATCGCCCCGAACTTCTCCATCGGCGCCATCTTGATGATGCGCTTCGCCGCCCTCGCCGCCCCCTTCTACGAGTCGGTCGAGATCGTCGAGCTGCACCACCCCACCAAGGCCGACGCCCCGTCGGGCACCGCACGGCGCACCGCCGAGCTCGTCGCCAGCGCCCGCCGCGAGGCCGGGTCGGCGCCCCTGCCCGACGCCACCTCGTCGGCCAGCAGCCTCGCGGGGGCGCGGGGCGCCCTCGTCGACGGCATCCCGGTGCACGCCCTGCGCATCCGCGGGCTGGTGGCGCACCAGGAGGTCGTGCTCGGCGGACCGGGGGAGACCCTCACCATCCGCCACGACTCCCTCGACCGCGCCTCCTTCGCGCCCGGCGTGCTGACCGGCGTCCGCCGGATCCCCGGATACCCCGGTCTCACCGTCGGACTCGAGTCCTTCCTCGACCTCGGCTGACCTCGGCTGACCTCAGCTCGGCGCCGTCCCCGCCCGGGTCCGGACGGGGACGGCGGGAGCCGTCCGCGACTGCGATTTCGTGCAGATGCGAGAAGTTGTCCTGCTGCGGTGGTTCCCTCGGCCGGCCCCGACCGCCAGGGTTCACCCAGCCCGCCGTCACCCCAGGCGGCAGGCGGAGAGGGAGACGATGAATCCGAGCACCACCCGCACGCGCGCTCTCGCGGCCGGCCTCGCGCTGGCGGCCACCGGCCTGGCCGGCCAAGCCGCTCTGGGCCCCACCGCGGCCGACGCGACGCCCCGCCCGGCCCTGGAGCGGCCCGCCGACCCGGCACCGCGCGTCCAGGTGCGCGAGCTCACCCGGCCCGCCGTCGTGCAGCGCCTCGGCCGTGACGCCGCCCGGCTGCTGCGCGCCCACCCGGTCGCCGGCCGCGTCGGCGCGGGCACCGCCTTCCGGGCCGCCACGGCGCTCCGCGACACCGACGGCGCCGAGCACGTGCGGCTGACCCGCACCTACCGGGGCCTGCCGGTGCTCGGCGGCGACGTCGTCGTCCACGAGACCCCGGCCGGCGACCTCGCCGGCGTCAGCCAGACCCTCGAGCGCACCCTCACCCTCGCCGTCACCCCGCGCATCGGGGCGGCCGCGGCCCGCGCCCGCGCCCTCGCCCCCGCGAGCGCGCTGCGCGACATCGCCCGGCTGCGCATCACGGGCTCGCCCACGCTCGTCGTCGACGCGATCGGCCACGCGCCGCGGCTGGCGTGGCAGGTCGATACGGCCGGTCGCCGCGCCGACGGCACCCCCAGCCGCCTGGCGACCTACGTCGATGCCCGCACCGGCGCCGTCCTGCGCCGCGAGGAGCACATCGAGACCGCCGACGGCTCGGGCCGCTCCCTCTACTCCGGCACCGTGCCGCTCCAGGTCACGCTCTCGGGCAGCACCTACCAGCTCAAGGACGCCACCCGCGGCGGCACGTACACCAACGACACCAACAACCAGAGCGACGGCGCGCTGTGCAGCGCCCTCGGCCTCGGGTGCCGGGCCGGCACGCTGGTCACCAGCACCTCCTCGGTCTTCGGCGACGGGACGACCGCCAACCGGGCCTCGGCGGCCGTCGACGCCCAGTACGGCACCAACGAGACGTGGGACTACTACCAGCAGGTGCACGGCAGGGCCGGCATCTTCGGCACCGGCAAGGGGTCGTGGAACCGGGTGCACTACGGCAAGAACTACGTCAACGCGTTCTGGGACGGCACCAAGATGACCTACGGCGACGGCGACGGCACCACCTACGGTCCGCTCGTCTCCCTCGACGTGGCGGGTCACGAGATGTCGCACGGCGTCACCGAGAACACCGCCGCCCTGGCCTACAGCGGGGAGTCGGGCGGCCTCAACGAGGCGACGTCCGACATCTTCGGCACGATGGTCGAGTTCTTCGCGGCCAACACCGCCGACCCCGGCGACTACCTGATCGGGGAGCAGTTCGACAAGGCCAAGCACGCCGGCTTCCGGCGCATGGACAACCCGATCGCCGACGGCAAGTCGCCCAACTGCTACTCCACGAACACCAAGAACCTCGACGTCCACTACTCCTCGGGGGTGGGCAACCACTTCTTCTACCTGCTGGCCGAGGGATCGGGTCCGAAGACGATCAACGGCATCGCCCACGACTCCCCGACCTGCAACGGCTCCACGGTCACGGGCATCGGTCGCGACGCCGCCCAGCGCATCTGGTTCCGCGCGCTGACGGTCTACATGACCTCGAGCACCACCTACTCCGGTGCGCGCACCGCCACCGTCAAGGCCGCCACCGACCTCTACGGCGCGACGTCGTCGCAGGCGGCGACCGTCGCCGCGGCGTGGAGCGCGGTCGGGGTCAACTGACCGTCCGCGGGCACGCAGGTCCGACGCCGATCCGGCCGGGAGATCCGGTCGGGTCGGCGTCGGGTCGGTACCGGGCCGTCGTCAGCCCACTGCCCGCAGCACGGCGGCGGTGGCGCCCGCCCCGATGACCACGAACAGGAACGGCACCCGGGCGAGCAGCAGCACCACGGCCGTCGCGAGACCGGCCGCCCGGGCGTCGAGCACCACCCGATGGCCCTCGCCGAGCACCTGCACGGCCACCAGCGCCGCCAGGAGCGCCACCGGCAGCCGGTCGGCCATCCGCCGCACCGTCGTACGCTCCAGCACGGAGGCCGGCACCGACAGGCCGGCCAGCTTGAGCAGGTAGCAGCCGACGCCGCCGAGGAGCACCGCGGTCCAGGCCCCGCTCACGGCGCCGACCTCCCCTCACGCAGCAGGCCGGCGAGCAGGGCGACGCCGCCCGCCGCCAGCACCGGGACGCCGGCCGGTGCGAGCGGCACGAGCCCGAGAGCGACCGCCGCGGCCACGATCGCGAGCACCCGGTGGCCGGCGCTGTCCAGGCGCGGCCACAGCAGCGCGAGGAACGCCCCGCCGACCGCGGCGTCGAGCCCGTAGCTGCGCGGATCGCCGATCGTCGCGCCCGCCACCGCGCCCAGCAGCGTGAAGAGGTTCCAGAGCAGGAAGATCGTGCCGCCCGTCACGAGGAACCCGAGCCTCGCCGTCGCGGTGGAGGTACGGGTCACCGCCATCGCCGTCGACTCGTCGATGACGAGGTGCGCGGCCAGCGCACGACGCCGGCCGCGCCATCCCAGCAGCGTCGTCAGCCGGACGCCGTACAGCGTGTTGCGGACGCCGAGGAGCAGCGCGGCGGCGGCCGCGGCGACCGCCCCGCCGCCGCCGGAGAGCACGCTCACCAGCGCGAACTGCGAGGCGCCGGTGAACATCAGCAGGGAGAGCGCGCAGGTCTGGGCGACCGACAGTCCCGCGGCCGTCGCGACGGCGCCGAAGGAGACGCCGTAGAGGCCGGTGGCCACGCCGACTCCCAGGCTGTCGCGGACCACGGCGCGGCGCTCGACCTCCGACGCCGTGGCGGCCGGGTCGCTCATCCGGCCACCGGGCCCGCCTCCGCGCCCGCCGACGAGCCCGTCACCCAGCCGACCATGCTCATGCGAGCGCGGTGTGCAGCCGCACCTGCTTCACCCGCACGCGTCCCGACCCGTCGAGGTCGAGTTCGCGATGCGCGCCGTCGGGGGCCCAGCCGGCTGCGGTGAGGAAGGCGCGCAGCGCGTCGTCCTCGCTGACCACCCAGGTGACCGCGCGGGTGAACCGGTCGGCGGCGAGGGTGTCGGCAGCGGCCTGGAGCAGCCGCGACCCGTGGCCGCGTCCGCGGTCGGGAGCACCGATGGTGAACTCCATGACCTCCGCGTCGGCCACCGGATCGCAGTCGGGATCGCTCGCGGGCGCGGTCATCGCGAAGCCGACGACCCGGTTGCGGTCGAGGGCGACCAGCGTGCGCTGCCGGGCGTCGCGGGGCCGGATGAGGAGCTCGCGCCACGCGGCTGCCGCCTGCTCCTCGGCCGCGGGTCCGGAGGGGAACTCCTCGGCCGGCACGAGGCCGGCGTACAGCTCGGGCCAGGTGCGCAGCTGCAGGGTCGCCACCGCCGCGGCGTCGTCGGCCCAGGCGACCCGGACGGAATGGTCGGCGCCGCGGTCGGCGCCGCGGTCGGCGCTGCGATCGGCAGGGGTCGGGCTCATAGCCCCATCCTGCCCGCTCGGGTCGGGGCGTGCCGCTGGGGCGTCCCTCTAGGGTCGGGGTCATGGAGATCCGCAACCTGGGTAGGAGCGGCCTGAAGATCTCGGCCGTCTCCTACGGCAACTGGCTCACCCACGGCTCGCAGGTCGAGGAGGACGCCGCCGTCGCATGCGTGCAGCGCGCCCTCGAGGAGGGCATCACGACCTTCGACACCGCCGACGTCTACGCCAACACCGCCGCCGAGACCGTGCTCGGCAAGGCGCTCGCCGGAGAGCGCCGGGAGGGACTGGAGATCTTCACCAAGGTCTTCTGGCCCACCGGCCCGGGCAAGCACAACGACCACGGCCTCTCGCGCAAGCACATCATGGAGTCGATCGACGCCTCGCTGCGACGCCTCGGCACCGACTACGTCGACCTCTACCAGGCCCACCGCTACGACCACGAGACGCCGCTGGAGGAGACGATGGAGGCCTTCGCCGACGTCGTCCGCTCGGGCAAGGCCCTCTACATCGGCGTCTCGGAATGGAGGGCCGAGGAGATCCGCGCCGCGCACGCGCTGGCCCGCGAGCTGCGCATCCCGCTGATCTCGAACCAGCCGCAGTACAACCTGCTGTGGCGGGTGATCGAGGCCGAGGTCGTGCCCACGTGCGAGGAGCTCGGCCTCGGGCAGATCGTGTGGTCGCCCATCGCCCAGGGCGTGCTCACCGGCAAGTACCGCCCCGGTCAGCCCCATCCCGAGGGCTCGCGCGCCACCGACACCAAGGGCGGCGACCAGATGATCAGCCGCTGGCTGAAGGACGACGTCCTCACCCGCGTCGAGCAGCTGGCGCCGCTGGCCGACCAGGCGGGGCTCAGCCTCGCCCAGCTCGCCGTCGCCTGGACCCTGCAGAACCCGAACGTCTCCTCGGCGATCATCGGCGCCTCGCGCCCCGATCAGGTCACCGAGAACGTCAAGGCCGCCGGGGTGCGGTTGGACGCCGACCTGATGACCGCGATCGACGAGATCGTCGACCCGATCGTCGAGCGCGACCCCGCGAAGACGCAGTCGCCGCGGCGCAGCGAGTTCGCAGGCCGGTAGCCGGCGCCTCGAGGGCTCCGCGTCAGCGGTAGTCCTCGGGCAGCGCCTGCCCGAGCTTCACCTGGGGCTTGGGCAGGCGCATGAACTTCATCTGGAGCGAGCGCGTGATGGCGTAGTACGTGGTGCCCTTGAGCGGCTTGTCGGGGAAGCGCCGGGTGAGCTCGCGGCGCAGCCGGAAGCGCAGCACCAGCATGTCGACGACGATCAGCAGGGTCGCACCGAGCAGCACGGTCGAGCCGAAGGCGGCCAGCCGGGCGCTGCCGGAGTAGGTGAGCACGAGCGTGACGAGCAGGATCGGGATCACCAGCTCGACGAAGGAGAACCGCACGTCGACGAAGTCGCGCACGAAGCGGCGCACCGGCCCCCGGTCGCGGGCCGGCAGGTGCCGCTCGTCGCCGGTCTTGAGCGCCTCGCGCATGGTCCGGGTCTGCTCGGCCCGGCGCGCCCGGTCGGCCGCGATCTGCTCCTTGCGGGTGCGCGGCACGCGGGCCTTCGCGCGGGCCGCCGCCTCGGCCTCCTTGCGGGTCGGCGTGGGGCGTCCCTTGCCGCCCGGCTTGGGCGGGTTCGCGGTGGCGGTGGCGCCGGACTCGGACTTGCTGCTGCGACGGAACACGCGGGTCTCTCAGGGTCGGACGACGGGAGGCGCCCGCTCGGTGACGGGCATCGCCAGACTACCGGGGAGCCGATCCCCGGACAGCTCCTGGGAGGCCCACAGGAGGCGCTCAGCCGACCCTTGGCCGCATCCGCGAGAATGACGCCATGGCTCGCACGCGCTTCGTGGCGGATGCCGGACTCACCGCCCGCATGACCCTCGTGATCTTCCTCCTCGGTGCCGCCTTCGTCGCGCTCATCACCGTGGTGATGAGCATCCTGGCCAGCGCCGGCATGGGCTCCCTCGCCCTGCTGGCCGGTGCCGCGGGTCTCGGCATCGCCTTCTACCAGTGGTACTCCTCGGACTCCGTCGCCATGCGTGCGATGCGCGCCCGCGAGGTCACCCCGCAGCAGGCGCCCGAGCTGCACGCGATGATCGACCGGCTCTGCGCCGCCGCCGACATGCCCAAGCCGCGGGTTGGGGTCGCCGACACCAACGTGCCCAACGCGTTCGCGACCGGCCGCTCCCCGCAGCGCTCCGCGGTCGTCGTGACCACCGGCATCCTGCAGATCCTCACCGCCGAGGAGCTCGAGGGCGTGCTGGCCCACGAGCTCTCCCACGTCGCGCACCGCGACGTCCTGGTGATGACGGCGGCGTCCTCGGCGGGCATCGTCGCCGGCATGCTCTCCCAGGGCGCGCAGTTCGGCGCCTGGTTCGGCGGCGGACGCCGCGACAACAACTCCGGCCTGCCGATCTGGCTCGCCGTGCTGCTCGTCAGCATGGTCACCTACGCGGTCACGTTCCTGCTGGTCAAGCTCCTCTCGCGCTACCGCGAGCTCAGCGCCGACCGGTCGGGCGCCTACCTCACCGGCCGTCCCCAGGCCCTCGGGTCGGCCCTGCAGAAGATCTCCGGTCGCATGAACGTCGTCCCCGACCAGGAGCTGCGGGCGTCGCAGCCGATGAACGCCTTCTTCATCGCGCCGGCCATCAAGGGCGTCGACCTGCGCACGCTGACCTCCACCCACCCGACCCTCGAGCAGCGGCTCGAGCAGCTCGCCCGCATCGAGGCCGATCTGCGGGGACGGGCGGGCTGAGCGCCGAGGTACGGGGAGCTCCTGACGAGGTGTCGCAGTACCGGTAGCGTCGTCCTGCCAGCGAGGCGCCACGCACGGGAAGGGAGGGCTCGATGACGGCCGTCGAGGCAGATCTGGATCGGATCCGCACCCTCGAGATCGACCGCTACCGGGTCCTCGTCGACCCGCCGCGCACCGACCTCCTCGCCATCGTCGCGATCGCCGCGCAGTTGGCCGAGGTGCCGATGGCCGCGATCAACCTGATCACGGCCGACGAGCAGCACCAGGTGGCGACCGCCGGGTTCGACGCGGCCGTCTGTGCCCGCGAGGACTCCATGTGCAACGTGGCCATCCAGGAGTCGCGGCCCGTCATCGTCTCCGATGCCCGCGTCGACGCCCGCTTCCGGGACAACCCCTTCGTGACCGGCGAGATCGGGCTCGTGCGGTTCTACGCCAGCCACCAGCTGCGCACGCCGGACGGCGTCGTCATCGGCACCCTGTGCGTCTTCGCCGAGGAGCCCCGCACGCTGAGCCGCGAGCAGGAGACCGCGCTCGGCCAGCTGGCCGACCGCGTGGTCGACGTCCTCGAACTCGAGCTGCGCACCCGGGAGCTCAGCCAGACCATCGAGGAGCTCGAGCGCACCCGCACCGAGCTGGAACGCTCGAACTCCCAGCTCCAGGCGTTCGCCGGCCAGGTGAGTCACGACCTGCGCAACCCGATGACCGGCATGGACCTCTCGCTGTCGATGATCGGCGAGGAGCTCGACGCGCTACCGCCCGGGGGAGCGCTGCCGGAGGATCTGCCGTTCCTGGTCGAGCGGGCCCGCGCGAGCCTCGGCCGGATGCAGGGGCTCGTCGACGATCTGCTCGACTTCGCGCGGGTCGGCGGCGTCCGCGACGACCGGGACGTCGACCTCGACCTCCTCGTGCAGGAGGTGCGACAGGATCTCGACGCCCAGCTGCGCGACGCCGACCTGACGATCGGTCCGCTGCCCACGGTGCGCGGCGACGCCGCCCTGCTGCGGTCGGTGCTGCAGAACCTCATCGTCAACGCGGCCACCTACGTGCGACCGGGGGAGCGCCCCGACATCGCGGTGCGCGCCGTCGAGGCCCCGCGGGGGCCGTCGGTCGAGGTGGTCGACCACGGCCTCGGCATCGCTCCCGAGCACCGCGAGCGGGTCTTCGAGCCGCTCGTGCGGGTGCACAAGCATCTCCCGGGCTCCGGCATCGGCCTGGCGACGGTGCGCCGCATCATGGACAGCCACGGCGGGCACGTCTCCATCCAGGAGACCCCCGGCGGCGGCACGACCGTGCGCCTGGACTTCCCGGCGTCCGCCTGAGGGCTCCCGACGGTAGGAGGGTGGCGCCGGTCAGGCCGGCGGGGCGATCCGCCCCGGCAGGTCGAGCATCCGCTGGAGGGCCACCAGCGCCCACTTCTCGGTCTCGGCGTCGACCTCGATGCGGTTGACCACCTCGCCCGCGACGAGCGACTCCAGCGCCCACACCAGGTGGGGCAGGTCGATGCGGTTCATCGTCGAGCAGAAGCAGACGGTGCGGTCGAGGAAGCTGATGTGCTTGTCGGGGTGGGCGTCGGCCAACCGCTTGACGAGGTTCAGCTCGGTGCCGATGGCCCAGGAGGAGCCGGGCTCGGCCGCCTCGATCGTGCGGATGATGAACTCCGTGGAGCCCACGAGGTCGGCCTTGGTGACCACCTCGTGCTTGCACTCGGGGTGCACGAGGATCCGGACGCCGGGGATGGTGGCGCGCAGCTCGTCGACGACCTCGGCGGAGAAGCGGCCGTGCACCGAGCAGTGGCCCTTCCACAGGATCATCTTCGCGTCGCGCAGCTGCTGGGCGGTGAGGCCGCCGTTCGGCTTGTGCGGGTTCCACACGACGCAGTCGTCGAGGGAGAGCCCGAGCTGGAGCACGGCGGTGTTGCGGCCCAGGTGCTGGTCGGGCAGGAAGAGCACCTTGCCGCCGCCGGCGAGGTGCTGCTTCTGCTCGAAGGCCCACTCCAGGGCGACCTCGGCGTTGCTGGAGGTGCACACGACGCCGCCGTTGCGGCCGCAGAACGCCTTGATGTCGGCGCTGGAGTTCATGTAGGTGACCGGGACGACGGCGTCGGCGATGCCGGCCTCGACCAGGGCGTCCCAGGCGTCCTCGACCTGGGTCAGGCGCGCCATGTCGGCCATCGAGCAGCCGGCGGCCAGATCGGGCAGCACGACCTGCTGGCCGGGCCCGGTGAGGATGTCGGCGGACTCGGCCATGAAGTGGACGCCGCAGAAGACGATGAACTCGGCGTCGGGGCGGGCCGCCGCGTCGCGGGCGAGCTTGAAGGAGTCGCCGGTGACGTCGGCGAACGCGATGACCTCGTCGCGCTGGTAGTGGTGGCCCAGCACGAACACCCGCTCGCCGAGGGCGGCCTTCGCGGCCTGCGCACGGGCGACCAGGTCGGGGTCGGAGGCGGCGGGCAGGTCGCCGGGGCACTCGACGCCGCGCTCGGCGCCGAGGTCGACGCCGCGACCGAGCGGCAGCAGCGGGAGATCGACGGTCATGGGCGGATCGTATTCCTCACCGTGGGTCGCTCCGGCATCGGTGCTCAGAGCAGGCTGCCGTGGTGAACGTACGGCACCGGCGGCGCCATTCCCCGGGTGGCCAGGTAGCCGGTCGTCCGCGGCAGCAGGCCGGCGTCCAGTCCGACCGCGACGGCCCAGCTGTTGGCTCCCGACACGTGCGGCACCCAGGCGCTCCCGGGTCCCTCGGCGAGCACGGTGCGCATGAGATCGGCGGCGGTGTCCTCGTCGGTGGCGGCGAGCACCTCGAGCGCGTCGCCGTCGATCGAGGCGTAGCCGGCACGGGTGCCGGAGTCGACCACCAGCAGCCGGTGCCCGGCGTCCAGCATGAGCCGGTGGTCGATCCTGCGGGCGGCCCCCCGCACCCGCCGGTCCACCGCGTCGAGGAGGTCGAGGTCCGCAGGGCTGCCCTCCCGGACGCCGGTGACCGCGGGCAGGCCGCGCCGGTCGAGGGTGCCCTCGAGCCGCATCATCGGCGTCAACCGGAACCCGCGCCGGTGGTAGGTGCGCATCGCGCCCGGGTGCACCGAGGAGGACAGCATCGCCCGGCCGCCGGGGTCGACGGCGTCCAGCAGCGCGCGCCCGATCCCGGCGCCGTGGCGGTCGGGCAGCACCGCGAACGTCGCCAGGCACCACAGGTCGTCGCGCTGCAGGGAGGTCGCGAAGCCGATCACCCCGCCCGCCCCGCCGTCGTCCTCGCGGTCGTCCTCGGCGACGACGCACGCCCCCTCGCCCGTCTCGATGAGGTGCCGGGTGCGGGTCTGCCACCAGTCGGCGGCACGCGGCCGGGCCTCCGGGGGTGGCGCGGGCGGATCGTCCGGCAGTCCGTCGAAGGCCGGCGCCCGCACCGCCAGCGCCGCCTCGATGTCGTCGGTGGTCATCGCCCTGATGCGCACGCCCGCACCCTAGGCCGGGCTCTAGGCTGCGCGCATGCGGGTTATGGTGGCGCCGGACAAGTTCGCCGGCACCCTGACGGCCGTCGAGGCCGCCGAGGCGATCGCGACCGGCTGGCGTCGGCACGCACCCGACGACGTCCTCGACCTCGCTCCGATGTCCGACGGCGGCCCGGGCTTCGTCGACGTCCTGCATGCCGCGCACGGCGGACACCTCCTGGCCGCGACCGTCGCCGGGCCGCTCGGCGAGGAGGTGCCGGCGGCGGTCCTGCTGCATGACGGGACGGCCTACGTCGAGAGCGCCCAGGCGTGCGGCCTGCACCTCACCGGCGGCCGCGCCGCGCGCGCCGCCACCACCCGCGGCGTCGGCGACCTGCTCCTGCGGGCCCGGGACGCCGGCGCCCGCCGCATCGTCGTCGGACTCGGCGGCTCGGGCACCAACGACGGCGGTGCCGGTCTCCTCGCGGCCCTCGGCGCCACGGGCGACCGCCCCCTGGACGCCGGCCCCGACGGGCTGGCCGGGCTCGGCAGCGTCGATCTCGCGCCGGCGCGAGCGGCCCTCGCGGGCATCGAGCTCGTCGCGGCCTCCGACGTCGACTCCCCGCTGACCGGTCTCTTCGGGGCGACGAAGACCTTCGGGCCCCAGAAGGGGCTCGCCGAGGACGAGCTGCCGGCGATCGACGGCGTCCTCGAGCGCTGGGCCGAGCTGACCGACCGGCGCCTCTCGCTCGAGAAGGGCGCCGGCGCGGCCGGCGGGCTGGGTCACGCCGTCCTGCTGCTCGGCGGGCGCCGGGAGCCGGGCATCGAGCTCGTCGCCGCCGCCGTCGACCTGGCCGCGCGGGCACGGGCCGCCGACCTGGTCGTCACCGGCGAGGGAGCCTTCGACTTCTCCAGCCGCGCCGGCAAGGTGCCCTACGGCGTCGCCGCCACCGCCGAGCAGGCCCTGCGGCCGTGCATCGCGCTGGCCGGGCGGGTGCTGGTCGGTGCGCGGGAGATGCGCGCGCTGGGCGTGGAGTCGGCCTACGCGACCGTCGACCTGGTGGGAGAGGAGCGCTCGCTCGCCGATCCGGCGGGGTCGCTGGCCGAGCTCGCCGCACGGGTCGCGCGCACCTGGTCGCGCTGAGCCGGCCCGGCGGGCCCGGGGACGGCGTCGTCCCCGTCACGGGGCGGGAATAGGTGAGCGTGACCTACCATTGACTCAGACGTAGCCCGTGAACGGGACACCCGCCATCACAATCGTTGGGAGCACCACATGACCGAGCAGGTCGAGATCACCCCCGAGCGTCGCAGCGACAGCATCAACCTCAGCCCGGTCGCGGCCGCCAAGGTGAAGAGCCTGCTGGAGCAGGAGGGTCGTGACGACCTCCAGCTGCGCATCTCCGTGCAGCCGGGCGGTTGCTCGGGTCTGCGCTACCAGCTCTTCTTCGACGAGCGCACCCTCGACGGTGACGTCGTCACCGACTTCGACGGCGTCGCCGTCGTCGTCGACCGCATGAGCGTTCCGTACCTCAACGGCGCGATGATCGACTTCGTCGACTCGATCGAGAAGCAGGGCTTCACGATCGACAACCCGAACGCCACCGGCTCCTGCGCCTGCGGCGACTCGTTCCACTGATCGCGCACCGCATCGACTGAACGCACGAGGGCCCCGGACACCGCTGGTGTCCGGGGCCCTCGTGTCGTGGCGGGTGAGGCGCGATGCGTGATCGCGGGAGCGGCGCGGCCGCAGGGCCGCCCGCGTCAGTCGAGGTGCAGCTGGAGCGCGTCGGCGATGCGCCGGGCTGCGTCGGTGATGGTGATCTCGGGCTTGGCGACGTCCTGCGGGAAGTCGGCGTACTGCAGCGAGGGCGCTGCGGCGATGAGCGGGAAGCTGCGGGCGACCGCCTCGCAGTCGTCGTGCATCTGCAGCGGTGAGGACAGCTCGTCGTAGACGAGACGAGCGGCGTTGGTCGTCATGAGGCCGACGCTAGGCACTACCGGCGGGTACGCCTACGGATACCGGTCGGTATCCCGATGACCGGACTGTCCGCACCGTGGCGGTGGCCGCATGATGGACAGCGAGCAGCTGCGCGACGCCGAGCGCCTGGTCGAGCTGTACGCGAAGCGTGTGGACGCGGCCTCGGCGCTGGCTGCGTTGGAGCGTCCGACGTTCGTCGACGTCGACGCGGTGCTCGCTGTCGGCCGCGAGCTCGACGAGGCGTGCGAGGCGTTCCGGCGGCGTTGGGCGCCGCGCGCTGGCCGCGTGCTCGTCGGCCTGTACTGCGTGATGTCGATCTCGCCGGCGGGGCGTCGGGTGACCCGGATCCTGGACCGATTCGACGACTACACCCTCGACGAAACGGCCTGATCGAGTGGTCTAGGTCACCTAGGCGGGGTTCTTTACTCGGGTCGGACCTGAGGCGTAGCACTGTCCACCCCGCCGATACCCATACCCCACTCGGTACCGAGCGGCACCCAGCCAGCCCCCCTCCCCTCGGACACAACGGAGGCCTCTGCCGTCATGAACCACGAACGCACCGTCGCTGCCTACGCCACCTGGATGGGATCCTGGGGCGCGTCGCCTCGCACCATCGAGGCCCGCTCCACCTTCGCCCGCTCACGTCTGCGCGAATGGTCGCTGACCGGCTTCACCGCGGAGAACATCCAGGAGTTCCTCGCCCGCGACACCGCGGACTGGACCCGCCTGACGTACTACAACCACCTCAACGACCTGGTCGCCTGGCTCCGAGCGACCGGCGCGATCACCGGCGACCCGATGAGGATGATCCGCCGGCCGCGGCAGCCGGAGGCCGAACCGTGGCCCCTCGAGCCCGACGAGCAGAAGCTCGTGCTGTCGGTCGCCCGGGGCCCGGTCCTCACGATGATCATGCTGGGGCTCTACGCGGGACTGCGGGCCCACGAGACCGCGAAGTTCCACGGCGCCGACATCACCAAGGAACGGATCCGGGTCGTCGGGAAGGGCCGGAAGGCCAGCATCCTGCCGTGCATGCCGGAGCTGTGGGAGGTCGCGCAGACGATGCCGCGGGACCGCTACTGGTTCCCTGGTGCGACCGAGGGGCAACCCATGAAGCCGGACACCGTCTCGATGCACGTCGGGAAGCTGTTCCGTGGCCTGGGTATCGACGGCGGCTACCACCGCTGCAGGCACACCTTCGCGACCAACCTGGTGCGCAACGGCGTGCACGCGCGCGCCGTCCAGGCGCTCATGCGTCACTCCCAGCTCAACACGATCAGCATCTACACCAAGATGTCCGACTACCAGCTGCGGGAGGCGATCGAGACCTTGCGCCCGGGCGCCTGAGGTCTAGGGTGTGGGGCTGTGACCGAGCAGCCCCCGCCCGGCTTCTATGCCGATCCCGACGATCCCTCCTTCGAGCGCTGGTGGTCGGGTGACTCCTGGGGAGAACAGCGGCGCGCGAGTCAGCAGTCGTCCGGCGACGGCACCACGGCGCGGTCGATCGACTTCTTCGGCGTCGACCTCGGCATCGCGCTGGCGCTGGTTCTTCCGCCCCTCGGCATCGTGTCCGGCTTGGTCATCGCCACCCGGCCGGGCAAGACCAGCTCGGGGCTGACGATCGTGCTGATGGCGGTCCTGGTTCTGGCGGCGTGGATCGCCGTGCTCGGCTAGAGGTCCCTCAGCTGTCGGTGCTGGGGTCGTGGAACACGTAGCGGGCGACGATGAAGGCCAGGCCGAGGACGTTGACGACGACGGCGCTGAAGTAGGCGACCATCACGGTGGGGGAGACCTCGTGCCACTCCGAGATCATGTAGAGCGCCAGCAGGACGACTGATGAGCTGAGAGCGACCCAGAGGGTTCGGGTGACGGTGTTGAAGAACCGTTGACGGAAGCCGTGGGCCTGTTCCTCGCGCTGCTGGGCCATCTTGACCTTCGCGTCGACGGTCTCGTCGGAGACGTCCGCGGGCTGCTTGAAGAGGTCGTCAGCTGAGGCGACAGCGAGGGTCTCGAAAACGCGACGGCTCTCGTTGGAGATCTCCTCGAACCAGGCGTCGTCGTCGAAGAGCTGGGCCTGGACCATGGGGTACTCGTCGAACTCGGGCTCGGGCTCCGGTTCCTCGGGTGTGACCCAGGTGTCGTCGTCGCTCATTCGGGCGGCGGGGGCGGCTCGGCCTCGGCCATCATGCGGATGCGCTGGTAGCGCTGCCGCACGGCGGGCACGCTGACGCCGAAGTACTTCGCGACGAGAGCGACCGGGTCGCCGCGGTGCACCATGCGGAGGAACTCCTCGGTGGGCATGAGGAGGTGGCCGGCGAACTCGTCGGCGTAGAACTCGTGGAGGTCGTAGGGCTGCTTGTCCGAGCGGTAGTCGATGACGTTGAAGTCGTCCTGGCCGCGGTCGGTGCGCTCGATGTAGTGGCCGAGCTCGTGCGCGATGGTGAAGCGCTGGCGCTCGGGTGAGTCGGCGGAGTTGACGTAGATGATCGCGTAGTCCGGCTCGACCCGGAGCATGCCGGAGATGCCCTTTTCGAGGGGCAGGCGCTGGACTTCCATGTTGGGCATCTGCGAGGCGATGCGCTCGGGGTCGACCGGGAATCCGGCAGACCAGGTCTGCTGCAGTACTCGCGCGGCGTGTGCCCGCGCCTTGTCCTTGACCAGCATGGTGTTCCTCCTCTCGCCGACTGAGGGGGCTGTCTCGGCGAGGCCTTCCACTCGAAGGGTAGCGCTATGGGCCGAGGTGACGCTCAAGCGCCGCGCGCAACGTTGTGCGGTCTGGTCGGGGCTGCGTGGGCCGTTGGGAGGCGGGGTCGGACCGCTTTTTGGCGCCACGATGTGACATCTGCGCGAAGGATTTTCGAGCGGATGTCACATCGAGTTGGGGGGAGTAGCGCGGTGCGGCACCTAGAACAGGGTGCGGTCGCCGGCGCCGGCTTCGAAGTGGTCGGCGGCCGCGGTGCCGGCGTGGTCGGCGGCGACGCGGCGCCAGGCCGTGAGGTCCCGCTCGAGGCGGGCGCGTAGGCCGGGGTCGGTGGGTGGGTTCATGAGCTGGAGCTCGGTGCGGCGGATCTGGTCGAGTGCGTGCTCGTGCAGGGCCGCGGCCGCGGCGGCGTCGTCGAGGTCGTCGACGTCGTCGACCTGGTCGGCGATCTCGTTGGGCCGGTAGACCAGCTGGTCCCAGCGAGGTCGGACGCTCATCCGAGGACCGCCGCAGCGATGGTGTCCTGGACCTCGGTGGCGGCTGCGGCGTAGCCGGCGGTGGTGGAGATCGAGGCGTGGCCCATGGCGTCGCGGACGGCGACGAGGTCGCGGGTGGCTTGGAAGGCGAGGGTGCCGTAGCGGTGGCGGAGCTGGTGGAAGGTGATGTCGACGCCGGCGGCGCGGAAGGCACGGTTCGCGCGCTGGCGTAGCGCGTCGGGCTCGAGCGGGACGACGTCGGCGGTGACGATGTTGACCGCTGCGCTGGGGCGGGTGGTGTCTGGGGGGAGGAGCTCGTCGAGGAGGGTGCGCTGCACCCTCACGCGGCGTCGCTTGCGGCCCTTCCCCACCACGGTGAGGACGCAGAACTCGAGGTCGACGTCGCCCCAGGTCGCTCGGGCGGCTTCGGAGACCCGCAGGCCGCAGTAGGCGCCGAGGATGACGGCGCGGCGGAGCTCGGGCTTGTCGGCGACGTGCTCGCGGATCCGGTCGAGCTCGGTGCGTGCGGCGGGCCGGGGCACCGAGGAGGGGACGGTGGGGGCGAGGAGGCGGGCGGTGGGGTCATCGGTGCGGTGCTCCCAGATCGAGCACCAGCGGTAGAACGAGCGGAGGACGGCGAGCTCGTTGGCGCGGGAGGAGTCGGCGCGTGGCCGTCCGTCGGGGAAGGTGTCGCGGCTGCGCCACCAGGCCTCCATCTCGAGGCGGCTGATGGTGCCGGGGCGGGGGACGGCGCGTAGGACGGAGCGGCGTCGGCGCACGGTGTTCGCGGGCACGCGTTCGCTCTCGCACCAGTCGAGGTAGGCCTGGGCGATGTGGTCGAGGGTCACGGCTGGTCATCCTGGGGGTCGACGGTGGCCGCTGCGGCGAGTGCGCCGGCGGCGGCCTGCTGGTCGAGCAGCTCGGCGTGGATCTCGCGGGCGCACCTGCAGCCACCGATGGCTTGGAGGCAGCTGGTGAGCATCGAGGCGGCGCCGAGGCGGTGGCGGCAGATGCTCACCGGCCGCTCCTGACGGGGCGGCGTCGGCGTCGCTGCCGGGCCTCCTGGAGGTCGATGATCTGGGCGGGGATCGCGGGCTTGCTGCGTGCGGGGCAGGTGGCGAAGTGGGTCATGGCGGAGTACTCGATGGGGCGGTCGACCTGCTCGTCGGCGTGGAGTACTCGCGCGGTGAGCCGGCCGCCGGGGGTGGGGGTGACGGCGACGTTGCCGGCGAGGTCCTCGAGCGGGTCGAGCGGCATGAGCTTGCCGCCGCGGCCGTTGGGGCCGGCGACGGTGATGGCCCAGACGATGTCGCGGCGGCATCCCTCGCAGCGCGATCGCGCGATCGGCGGGGCGGGAAGGAGGCGCGGGTCGGGGGCGGTCATGGCCGGGTCCGGATGGTGACGTCGTCGGGGTGGATGGCCAGGGTGGCGAACTGGCCGCGGCCGCGGCTGGTGATGCGGACGACGCCGGTGCCGTGCATGAAGGCGTGGGCGCGGGCGCGGCGGATCTCTTCGGCGCCGAGCTCGGAGAGCTGGGTCTCGGCGCGGACGGTGCGCTGGCGGAGCTCGCCGACCATGACGGTGGACTCGTGGAGCGCGCGGCGCAGGTTGGAGATCTCCTGGACGGCGGCCTGGTGGTCGCGTTCGAGGTCCTGGAGTCGGTACAGCTCGAGCGCGAGGTCGGGTGCGAGGTGCTCGGCCAGGTCGCGGAGCTCGGCGGCGACGTCGCGGGCGGTGGTCACGGTGCACCTGCGGCGGCGTGGAGGCGGTCGAGGAGCTCCTGGCCGCGGCCGGACTGGATCGGTGGCGGTCCGACGTCCTCGCCGAGCCAGGCCAGGATGTCGGCCATGCCCTGGCGGACCAGGTGGCGGGCCCGCAGGCCGGCGAACTCGATGTCGGGGATCGGGGCGGTGCCGATCAGCCAGGCGGTGGGGGTGACGGCGACGGTGCCGTCGCGCAGATGCGGGGCGAGGACGACCTGGCGGGAAGCGATCGCGGTCGAGGCGAACAGGTCGCGGCCGAGGGTGTGTCCGGCCGTCACGGTGAGGTGCGCATGGCTCCCATGGTGGGCGTCGGTGCCGACGGTCTGGGGGCCGACACACCGGGCCTTGTCCGATAAGTGTGGTTATCGGACGGTTACGGGTGCCGGGCTCGCCCCTCCTGGGCACTGAGCCGGGCGAGCACGACGGCGGCCTCGGTGTCCCGCGTGGCCAGGTCGGCGCCAGCGGCTTCGAGGAGCGCGCCGATGCGCGGTGACCAGGGGTGCGTGATGGGGTCGTGTTGCCAGCCGCCGAGCGCGACGCCGGCGGCGCGGCCGAGCACCGAGGGGACGCGGCTGATGGCGTGGAGCTCGGCGATCGCGACGTCGTCCGGGGTCTTGTCGATCGCGTGCCGGCGGGCGGTGCCGAGCAGGCGGGCGGTCAGCATCTCCACGGAGTCGGCCATGGGCCGGACGGTAGCCCGGGGCGGGGACAGGGCCGCGCGTGCTTCCCTCAAACCCTTGTCATTCATAAACCTTTGAGGTAGCCTGTACTTGTCAATGAGAGGAAAGGAGGTGATCATGATGGACAAGGACCTCAAGAAGGTGATCCAGGCCCTCGAAGCTCAGGGCTTCGAGATCCGGCTCACCCGGCGGGGACGCCTCGCCGTGTTCAACGGCGAGGAGTACGTGACGACGTTCTCTGGCAAGCCGGGCGACTGGCGGGCCTTCAAGAACGCTCTCGCGGCTCTCCGCCGAGCAGGGTTCCGCTGGCCGACCTAGGCCAGCAGGGAAGAGGACCGGGGCGCAGCAATCGCCCCGGTCCTCGGACCCCGATCGTGACACACCACCACATCAGGGAACGAGGACCGGACCATGACCACCAAGACCACCACCAGCTACAACGCGATCATCGAGGTCGACCGCCGCGACACCACCACCGACGACGTCGACGACATCCTCGACCAGCTCGAGACCTACCACGCCTCGCTGAGCGAGAGCGCCCGCGGCTTCCTCGAGGCCACCATCACCCTCCCGGCCACCAGCCTCGCCCAGGCCTCGGCCACCGCGATCGCCGTCGTCGAGAAGGCCACCGGCGCGCCGGCGATCGCCGCCGAGCTCATGACCACCGCCGAGTTCGACCGCCGGTTCGGGTTCGAGGTCGTCCCCGACCTCGTCTCGGTCACCGAGGCCGCCGAGATCCTCGGTGTCTCCCGGCAGGCGATCGCGCAGCGGATCCAGTCCAAGACGCTCGCCGCGGTGCAGATCGGCAGCACCTGGGCCATCGTGCGCTCCTCGCTGCGCCCCGGGCAGCCCGGACGCCGGCCCAGCGCCTGACATCGAACGCAGAACAGCGCCCCACCCGCCGCGTAGGCGAGTGGGGCGCTGGTGCGAGGTGCCCGTGAGGGCTCCTCATCTCAGGACGATGTGAAGTTGTGTCCGGCTCCTGCCCGGCGAGCGGCCGGGCGAAACCTCAGGCGGCCGGCGGGACGACGTCGTCCTGGCCCTGGCCACCCACGTTCATGAGCACGGCGATCAGGCCGGCCATCCCGGAGGCGGAGGCGACGCCGAGCCAGTCGGCGTCGACCAGGCCCGCGCCGGACGCGGCGAGCATTCCGGCCGCGGTCTGCGCGGTGGTGCGGACGCCGCGGGTCGCGGCGCGCGCCCAGAACGTGGTGGTCCAGATCTTCATCGCTTCCTCCCGGAGGCGGTCGAGGGCCGCTGGGCGGCCCGGTTCATGGCTCGGCCAGCGGCCAGGACGGCGCCGGCACCGATGAGGAGGCCGCCGAGGATGCCGCCGGCGACACAGAGGAGCGGCTCGACGACCAGGTGGACGCCGCCGCGCTCCTCCTCGAGCGGGTCGACCGCCGGGGCGGTCACGGGGTCATCACCACGCGGGTCGCGCCGCCGTGGCCGTGGATCGCCTCGACGGAGGCCAGCGAGGGCCAGACGACGGTGGACTGGTGCTCGCCGACGACCCATCGCACGACCGCGGTGCCGTCGGAGAACTCGACGCCCTCGGCCACGACGCCGGTGCCGGAGATCCCGGAGACGTCGGTGTCGCGGTGCAGCTCGAAGGTCCTCACGAGCGCGCCTTCCGCCGCCGGCGGGGGAGTCGGAGGGTGGCCAGGACGGCGCGGTGGTCGGAGCCGCCGCGGTCGAGCTCGGTCATCTCGACGTCGACGTCGGGGTCGGTGATCGCTGCGTCGTACCCGGCGCCCGGGTGCGCGGTCCCGCCGAGCTGGCGGGCGAACCGGACCAGCTCGAGCGCGCGGACGTTCATGTCCCCGATCCACACCCGGACCCGGCCGGGCGGGATCGAGGCCTCGGCGTCGACGAGCAGCTGGGTCTCGTCCTCGAAGCTGGGGGCGTTGCGTCCGGGCACCGGGATGCGGTGCAGCCCTACCAGGTGGATCCGGTGGCCGGCGAAGTCGAACTCGACCCACGGGAAGCTCCGGCCCTTCCGCTGCCGGTCGTGCACGGGCCCGACCCACGGGAACAGGTGCTGGATCCAGCCGCGGCGGATGACCCGGCGGCGAGCGCGGACCAGGAGGACGACGTCGTCGGCCTCGGGGTGGTTCGAGGGGTCGTGGATGACCTGCCAGCCGAGCGGCTCGTAGGCGGCGCGTAGGCCGCGGGCGATGGTGTAGCACTCCTGGAGGACGACGACGTGGGGCCGGTGGGTGCGGATCCAGGCGTCGAGCGGGCCACGCACGGTCGCGAGGGGCCGGCCGGTCTTGACGTTCCAGGTGAGGATCCGGAGCTGCGGCCGCCGCACCCGGGCCACGACGCGCTCGGCGGCGGCCCGGACGGCCCCGGCGGCACGACTGACGGCGCTCACGGACGGACCTCGTGCTGGATCCGGGTGGCGGCCTTGCGGGCGAGCCGGATGAACTGTCGGCGGGGCCACCAGCCCGGGTCCCAGTGGGTCGAGCGCTTGAACGCGGCGGACATGACGGCGTGGGTGGTGATGCCGCCGTCGGCGGGTCGGCGGCCGCGGGCGTCCCAGCGGCGCACGCCGGCGACGTCGAGGTAGCGGATCGGGATGCCGTAGGCCAGGTGGGCGCGGGCGACGTCCTCGGCGAGACCGGCGAGCATGCGCTTCTGCTCGGGGCGGGCCCACCGCCAGGACCGGCGCAGCGCCTTCCAGCGTGCGGTGCCGGGCTTGTCGTCGGGGACGGGGCCGGGGATGTCGGTCATCTCCCAGCCGAGGGAGTCCTCGTTGTAGCCGCAGTGGTAGGCCACGGTGTGGTCGCCGACGCACTGGATCAGCTCGTCGGGGTCGCGGACGTAGTGCGCGGACGCCGGCCGGTCGACGGTCTGGAAGTAGCGGGCCGTCGCGCGGGCGCCGCCGGGGGCGCACCGGGAGACGGTGGAGTGGATCACGGACAGCGCCGGGGTCTGGTCGCCGCCGTGCCAGCGGGCGGGGATCAGGGGCGGTGCGGGGGGCGCGATCGCGCGGGTGGGCTTCGGCATGGGTGCCTCCTGGTGGACGCGGTCGGACGCGGACAGGCCCCCGCTGGCGTCCGGTCAGCGGGGGCCTGGCTGTGGGGTGCTCGGCGCCGCGGCTGCTGTGCGTGACAGCCGGCCTACGGTCCGGGGCCATGGAGATGCGACTGACGACAGAGGCACGGGCGTGGCTGCTCGAGCAGCTCGGCGCGGCCCGGGCGAGGTGCCTGCGGGCCTGCGACGCCGACGACAGGCGCGCGGCGGCGGCCGCGGTGCGCACCTTCGCTGCGCTCGCGGCGGAGCTGTGGCTCGCGGACGGCGGCGGGTGCGCTCAGGCTGCCCGGGAGGACAGCGAGTACCTCGCCGAGCTCCTGAGGATCTGACGGCGGCTGGGAGCCCGGATGTGTCGTCGGGATGTGTCGTCAGCTGAGGTCGGCGGGCGGATCGGCCAGGATCGCGGCGTGGATGGTGTCGAGCGCGGTCTTGGACGCCTCGGCGGCGTTGTCGAGGGCACGGTTCGCGACGTGGACCTCGCCGTCGAGCTGGGACTCGATGCGGCCGAGCCGGGTGGTGATGTCGGCGAACGCGGCATCGCCCTGCTCGAGGCGCAGCGCCATCGCCTGGACGACGGTCTCGATGCGCTGCTGGGCGTCCTTCATCGATGAGCCGCCGTTGGGGTGGAGCTCGTGGTGGATCTCCCGGATCTGGGCGGCGACCTGGGCGACCAGGACGGCGATCGGGGGCACGGCCGGCTGCTCAGGGGTGCCGGTGCGGGGGTTCGCGGGGATCGCGGGCCGGCCGTCGACGAGGACGCTCCAGTCGCGGTCTCGCTCCCAACGGGCCTTGACCCGCGGGAGCCCCCAGCGGATCCAGACGCCGACCATCGAGATGAGCGCGCCGGTGGCGAGCAGGAGGACCTCCCACTCGTGCACCGGCCCGGAGGGGTCGATCACGCGGCGCCCCCGGCGAGCGTGTCGGCGAGCTGCTCGGGGGTGATGCCTGCCGACTCGAGCAGTGCGGCCAGCGCGGCGAGGCTGGAGCCGGCCTCGGGTGCGGACGGCGTCTCGGGCGGGGCGGGCGGGATCCAGGTGTCGTCGTCGGTCCTCGACCAGCCGGGGCCGACGGGTGAGTCCAGGTCGAGCGGGATGAGGGTCTGGTCGGCCGGCGGGGTGTACCCGGTGCCCATCTCGAGGACGGGGCGCTGCTCGATGATGGGTTCGCCGTCCTCGGAGGTCCCGGTGACGACGTCCTCGAACTGCTGGACGCCGTCGACGTAGACCGGCGTGGGCTGGGGTTCGTCGGCGAGAACGATGACGTTGACGACCAGGCCGGTGGCGTCGATGAGTGCTGCGCGCATGGAGATCTCCTTGACGGGTCGGTGGTGGGTGCGGCTCAGAAAATCTCGCGGATGATGAGGATCCCCTGGGATCCGTCGCCGCCCTTGCCGGACGTGAACCCGTTCAGGCACGACCCGCCACCGCCACCGCCGGCGCCGTAGCGGCCGCCGTTGCCGCCCGCGCCACCGTTGCCCGTGATCGACGACGCGCCGCCGCCGCCACCCGCTCCGAGCGCGATCGTTCCGAGCGTGAGGGTCTGCGCGTCCCATCCGGCAGTGCCAGCGCCACCCGGGACGGCGCCGGCGGCGGGACTCGAGGCGTTCGTGAACCCGTAGGCGGCGACGCCCGCGCCGCCGGCGAACGCGGCCGGTGCCGTCGAGATTCCGCCACCCGAGCCTCCTCCCGGTGCCGACAGCCCCGAGGAGTTGCTGCCTTGCGATCCCGCGGCCCCGTTGTTCCCATTGGCCGAACCCGCCGAGAGGAACTGACCGATGTTGGTCGTCCCGGCCGCGTTCGCTGCGATCTGCCCGCCGCGGTTCGACGTGGTGTTCGGGGTCGCATACGCCAGGTAGTCCGAGTCGTTCGTTCCGAAACGGGTCGTCCCGCCCTTGCCGCCGTCGTTCCCGGCCGTTGAGTTCGTCGACACCGCCGCGCCACCGGCGCCACCGGCGCCCACGGTGCATGGAACCGAGGCCGCGACCTGTGAGGCCAGCAGACGGCGGGCGAACGCGGACCCGCCAGGGCCTGCGGCACCGCCCGAGCATGCCGTGCCCGAAGCGACCACGGCGCCCGAGCCGCCACCGTTGCCGCCCATCACGCCTTCGACCTCGATCACGACCGCCCGGGCGTCCTTCACGAAGGTGCCCGACGCGGTCATGACGGTGACGCGGGACCGGGAGCCGGCGAACGCGACGACCTGCCAGACGCCGGCGGCGCTGCAGGTCAGGGTCACGGAGTCACCGGCAGCGGTGAGGACGACCTGGAGGGCGCCGTCGATGGTGCCGGCGCTGGTCACGGCGATGGTGACGGTGTTGGTGGTGCTGTCGGTCTTCTTGACGGTGTACGTCATGCCGGCACTTCCGGTCGGCAACGTGATGGTGACCGCGCCACTGGTGGCGTCGACGAGGTTGAGGGGCGGGGAGGTCGCGGCGAGCGTCGTGGACGTCGTGCGGGTGGCGGTCTCGTTGGCGTAGGCCCATCGCAGGCCGGTGGCGGCGGTCGAGTCGGCGATCAGGGACTGGCGGTCGGCGCCCACGGCGAGGCGCGCGGGAGCGTCGTTCGCGGTGGCTGCGATGAGGTCGCCCTTGGCGTCGACGAGCGCCGCGGCGATGCGGGCGCCGATCGCGTTGTAGACGTTGGTCGAGAACGCCGGGTCGGAGCCGAGGGCGGTGGCGACCTCGAGGAAGTTGTTCAGGGTGGCGGGGGCGCCGGCGGTGAGGGCGTCGACGTAGGCCTTCACGGCCTTCTGGGTGGCGACGCGCTGGTCGGAGTTCGCGGCCAGGGCGCCGTCGGTGTCGATGGCGATGCCGGAGTCGGCGATGACCTTGCCGGTGGCGCCGTTGAAGGTGGCGAGGTTGCCGGAGGTGCTGGTGGTGGGTCCGACGACGGCGCCGTCGATGTTGGTCTGGATGACGGTCCAGTTGTTGCCGACGGTGGCGTGGTTGCCGGTCGCGGTGCCGTCGGTGAGGCAGAGCAGGATGTCGCCGGCTTCGACGTTCGGGCCGGCGGCGCCGCCGATCTTCCCGGCGACGCTGAAGCGGTAGGTGTCGCCTCGGTTGCCGGCGGGGTAGTTCGGGTTGGTGGAGGCGTCGGTGGTGCCCTTGAACACCATGGCGTCCTGGGCGCCGATGATCGCGTCGGTGTAGGCCTTCACGGCGGCCTGGGAGGGGACGGCGGTGTTGCTGGTGCCGAGCGCGGTGTTGGTGTCGAGGGTCGCGACGGCTGCGGATCCGAGGCCGAGGGTGGTGCGGCCGGCGTTGGCGTCGGCGAGGGCGAGCAGGCCGCGGCCGAACGGGGTGGTGGTGAGCGCGGCGATCGCGGTGAGGTCGGCGTCGAGGGGCTGCCAGCCGGCGTTGAGGATGGCCAGAAGCGCGGCGTAGGTCGCGGAACTCGTCGAGGCGAGGTAGGCGGCGACCGAGCCGTCGAGGGCGTAGTTCGGGGGCTGCAGCTGGGTGGCGACGACGGAGGTGAGCAGGCCGCTGGTGGTGACCTGCAGCCAGCCGGAGTGCCACTCGCCGCGGCCGCCGAGGCCGCCGTTGGCGCCGGGGTCGATGTAGTAGATGTCGACCTGGTACTGGATGCCGGTGGGGTTGATGTCGGCGGCGCTGGTGGCCCAGTCGATGAGGTTGCTGATCGAGAAGGTGCCGTCGGTGTTCTTGGTGACGATCGCCGAGCCGAGGAGCAGCTTGCCGGTGGTCTTGTCCAGGGGCACGGTGCCGGGGAGCAGGTTGGTGCGGACCACGATCCTGGCGGCGGCGAGCTGCGCGGGCGTGAGGTCGACGCCGAGCAGGTCGGTGAGGTCACCGGTCAGGGTGCGGTAGGTGATGGCCACAGGTCACTCCTCGCGATCGCGGGTCTGGGTGGTGGTGCTGGAGGGGTTGCGGGCCGGGCCCGGGTCGCTGGTTAGGCGACGGGGGTCTGGAGGGCCCACTTCGGGCCGTCGGCGGTGGCGATCTGGATGACCTCGGGCAGCGAGTCGGTCTCGGCGAGGTAGGGCACGAGCTCGAGGACGCCGGTGGTGGTGTCGTAGGAGCTGGTGCCGATGAGCCAGGCGACGGCCTGGCCGGGTGCGAGGGTGCCTTCGGTGTCGAGGACGCCGAGCTGGTTGACGACGGTCATCTCGCCGTTGAGCTGGCCGGCGACGATGAGGCGCGGGTCGAGGGCGACGCCGCCGAGGTTGGTGACCTGGCCGGGGACGAGCTCGACACCTTCGCTGTAGGGCGGGGTGGAGATCCCGGCGTCGACCATCAGGTTGAGGATGGTGACGGCGGCGGAGTCGGTGAGGGCGCCTCGGTCGGTGAGGTCGGACCACTTCTCCCTGGGGTTCCACCTCTTGGCTGCGGCGAGGGCGGTGGCGGAGGTCGACCGGGACACCGCCCAGGCGGTCGGCTGGGCGGGGGTGCCGCCGGTGGCGGTGGCGCGGCGGCCGACGATGAAGGTGGTCTGGCCGGATGGGCTGGTTGGGATCGCGGGGACGCCGGGGGCGATCGCGACGGTCGGGGTAGTGGGCTTGGCGCGGTAGTAGGGCGTCCGGGTGTGCGGGTCGATGCCCCACAGGCGGCCGTTCTTCTGGCAGAGGTCGCCGAGGAGGTTGGCGAGGTAGACCGGCTCGAAGGTGCCTTCGAGGATGGTGGAGCTCGAGGTGGTGGGGAACACGCCGCCGGTGGAGGGGTAGATCCAGCCGCGCATCGGCTGGGAGAAGCTGCTGCGCTGGGTGGCCTGGTAGACCGCGGCGTTGGGGATGGTGGTCGGGTTGCCGCTGGAGTCGAGAGCGAGGAAGTCCTCGGCCTGCCGGAACAGGCCGTCGGCGGTGAACTCCCAGGTGACCCGGTTGGGTTCGGAGAGCAGGCCCACCCAGATCCGCATGCCGGCGAGGTAGATCTCGACGAGGGTGCCCTGGCGGAGCAGCGGGTGGGTGTAGCCGCGGCGCAGGCCCATCCGCCAGGACGCGGCGAGCGGGCCGCCGACGGCGGCGTGGGAGTACTTCAGGGCCTCGACGGTGCCGATGCTGGTGGCCGGGATCCCGGCGAGCCGCACCTCGAGCATCAGGCGACGCCGTCGAGGTTGCGGGCGTTGTGGATCCATCGGGGCGGGTAGACCGCGCCGATGGTGGGGTTGGCGGCGCCGCTGGTGACGACGAACAGGGGTGCGTTCGGGGGGACCAGGAGGTGGGGGTTCCACACGGGGGAGACCTGGCCGGCGTGGTAGGCGTCGATCCGGGAGGCGTCGGTGCCGATGAAGATCGCGCCGTTGGGTCGCTTCAGGGTGGGGGCGTCGATCCAGGCGCGGTTGTTCGCGGTGCCGAGGGCCTTGGTGCCGGAGCCGGCTGCGATGACGGTGAGCGCCATGTTGTCGGCGACGTGGAAGATGAAGAACTCGTCCCACTGCCAGGAGTCGCCGGAGTTGACCTTGGTGATGTCGAGTTCCACCAGCGCGCTGCTGCCGTCCGCGACGATCGCCGGGGGCAGGCTGATGGAGCCGAGGGTGACGAAGTTGGTGGTGCCGAGCTGGACCGGGGTGAGACCGCTGTAGGTGCGGCTGGCCAGGGTGGTTGCGCCGGCCTTGAGGCGCACTGTGACGTTGATCGGTCCGGTCATGACACCGAACCCGGCGGGGGAGGCGGCGACGAGCATGTAGGAGCCCTCAGGGAGGGGCTCGGCGGGCACCTGGAACACCGTGGTGCCGGGGGTGATGTCGAGGGCGCTGAAGCCGCCCGAGATGTAGCTCGGTCCGGTGGAGCCGCCAGTGAGGGTGGAGGCGTAGCGGCGCAGGTCGGGGGTGTAGCCCAGGACGCCGAGCAGCGGGTTGGAGTACACCAGGACGTCGCCGAGGCCCTGGGTGGCGTGGGAGATCTCGATGGTGCCCTCGGTGCGCGCGGACCCGTACATCGGGAGCAGGACCGTGGACTCGCGGCCGCTGGTGGACAGCGCCGGCGGGGTGGGGCCGCGGCGCAGGTCGTCGAGGCGGGTCCCGACACCCGACGGCGGGACCTCGTCGGCGGGCTTCCCGGTGGGGTTGTAGACGACGTAGGTCTCGGTGATCTCGACGACGACCTCGGCGACCGAGGAGTCGGTCGACCGGAACGCGAAGGTCCGGAACCCTGACCCGGCACCGGAGTAGGCGTTGCCGGCGCTGGGGGCCTCGACGCCGTCGATCCACATCCGCAGGCTCTGGGAGGTCTTGTAGTTCGTGTCGGCCTTGATGGTGACGAACGGGGTGGTGGTCAGGTTGACCGCGAGCCCGGAGAAGGTAAGGGTCCCGCGGACGGTCTTGTAGTAGGACCCGCCACCGATTGCGGTGTAGGCGATGGTGGCGACGTTGACGAGGACCGACCCTGTGCCCTGGTACTTCACCGAGGTGTCGAGGCCGGCGGCGCCGCTGATCCCGGTGAGGCTGTCGCAGGCGTTGATCTGGGTGTCGGTGCCGCCGGCGACCGCGCCGGCCTGGACGCGGATCCACCGGTCGGAGCGTCCGAAGGGCCAGCAGCGCAGCGCGATCGGGAACACCCGCTTGCCTTGGAGTTCGTGGAGGTCCCACAGCTCGTCGTCGTCGTCGAAGCCGATGTCGCCCCACAGGACGTCGAACACGGTGGTGGCGCCGGCGCCGTCGGGCGGTGTCCAGGCGAACTCGATGTAGCCCTTGGCCACCTCGAGCGCGAGCTTCTCCTCGAGCACGGCCAGCGCGTCGGAGTTCGGCCCGGAGAGTGCGACGACGAGGTTGATGTCGCGGTTGTTGTGCCGGATCAGCTCCTCGACGGCGCCGTCGCGCAGGGACGCCTCGAACGAGGTGACGACGGGTTCGGCCTTCCCGCGGCGCAGCATGTAGACCTCGACGAACGCGCCGGCGGGCTGGGCGAGCGGGGAGAGGTCGAGGTCGCCCAGGCTGAGCCTGTAGGTGGCCTCCGGCATCACGCCCGCTCCGGTCATCCTCGGGTCCTTCCTGCGCGGCCGGCGCCGACCGAGGACCTGATGCCCTTGGTGACCCCGGGAGCGACTTCCTTGACGGCCTTCTCGACCTTGTCCAGGCGCTTGTTCACGCTGCGGAGCTGCCGCTCGGCGGACCGCTCGACCTCGAGCGCCGCGCGGTAGTCCTCGCGGAGCGCGTCGATGCGCTGACCGAACGCGGCGTCGCCGCCGGCGCGGGCGGCCTGCCCGACGACCTGGGCGCGGGTGTCGTAGAGCCGCTGGTAGCGGCGCAGGTCGCGAAGGGAGCCGTTGGCGTAGGCGTCGAGCTGGTCGGGGGTCGCGGTGTTCAGCAGCTCCGCGAGCGCCTGACCACGCAGGCCGCGGCCGCCGCGCCGCAGCAGCGCGATGATGCCCCGCATCTGGCGGGCGTTGCTGATGTCGCCGCGCAGGATCGACTCCGGTGACGCGGGCGCGGCGCCGTAGCCCAGGCCCACGTTGGCCTGGTACTCGACCTGGGCGGCCTGCTGGAGGAACGCCTTCTGGCGGTCGGGGTCCCAGCTCGCGAAGTCGGCCGGCATCGGCAGGTTGAGCGAGCGGTAGCTGGGGCTCGAGCTCGAGCTCACCGCTGGCCCGAACAGGTCGCTGGTGAGGCGATCGCGCAGCGACTGGACCAGCTCGGTGCGGACCTGGCGCTCGGCGTCGAGGCGGTCCTTGGCGGCCTGTGTCGCGGCCTTGTCGCGGTCGAGCTCGTGCTGGAGCAGGGTCCGGCGAGACTTCACCTCGGCGACCGAGGCAGCGGCCGCGGTTCGGAGCGCGGTGGAGAGCGTCTCCGCCGATCGCAGGGCCGGCGATGTGGCTGCGTAGGTAGATCCGACCAGGCCGCCGGTATCGAACCCGGGGAGGTGGCCGTAGCGGCTGCGGAGCATCGGCCAGTCGCGGCGCACAAGCTCCTGGGGGATGACGACCTCGCCGGCGTGCACGATCCCGCGCGGCTCGTGCTTCCCGCCCGGGCCGGTGTAGCCGCCGCTGGCGTAGGGGGTGCTCGGGTCGCCGTCCCGTCCGCCACCAGAACGCGAGTTGAGGCCGTTCATCTGGGTGACGTAGTACTCGGTGCGGATGGACTTCGGGATGGTGGAGAGCGCCTGCTTGATTCGCTGGATGTCGTCGTAGGCCTTCTGGCCGCCGGCGAGCTGGATGTCGGTGAGGACCTTGTTCGGGATCGCGAGGAGCGACCGGGCGAGCTGCTCGGCTCGGTCACGGTTCACGCCCATCTGGACGGCGGTCTCGATGAAAGCGGACTTGGCGCTCTCGTAGCGGCTGACGTTGTTCCGGACGGCGTCCGACTGGTTGTTCCACGCGCCGGCGAGCTGGGAGAGGGCCTGGCTGTTGGCGATCGCTTCCTTCGAGTTGCCTCGAATGCCGGCCTGGCTCTTCTTGGCCTGCTCGGTGGCGTCGTTGAGAGCCTGTCGCCACGCGATCTGGGCGTCGAAGGCAGCCAGGGTCTCCGAGCGCTGTTCCTTCATCGCCTCGGCGAGCCCGTGGAGCTCAGAGCGGGTGAGGCCGGCCGCGTTGCCGGTCTCCTGGAGGACCTGGCGGAAGCTGCGCGTCGGCGGCTCGGCCTCCTTCGCTGCCGCGCCGGCGTTCGCCAGGGCGGTCTGGTACTGCGGAAACGACTTGGTGACCTCGGCCAGGCTGAGGCCCTGCGCTTCTCCCTGGCGGGCGAACTCCGCGAAGGCGGCCGCGGCCTGATCGGCGTTTCCGGACTCCACCAGCGAGGCGAGTGCGTCGTCGACCTGGCGGAGCTTGGCCTGCGCCTTCTCCATCGAGGTGTCGAAGTCGAGGAGTCCGACCGACAGGATCTTGATGCCGCCCGTGAAGGCCTTCTCGCCGTAGTTGCCGAGCTGGAGGAGTCCGTTGTTCACGGTCCCCAGGGAGTCGCCGACCTGTGCGAGGTCGTCGGACACCGAGCCGCGGCCGATCGCTTCGAGGTTCCGGGCGAGTGCGCCGTCGTCGAGCTTCCCGCCGATCTGGTCGACCGCATCGTTCAGAGCCATCAGGCCAGCGATGGTGGCGCCCAGCTTGAAGCTGGTGGACAGGGATGCCCCAGCGGCCTCGCCAGAGGTCTTGACCCTGGTCAGGGTCGCACCGACCAGCGAAGCTGCACGGTTGAAGGCGAGCACCGCGGCGACGGCGGTGAAGAACGGCGTGCCCAGGGGAGAGTCGGCGATGATGCCGATGATCTTCGCGAGCTCGGTGAGCACCGGGAGGACTGCCTGGCCGATTGGAGCGGTTGCGCGCACGATACCGACGAGGGCGGTGGCGATCGCGCCGAGCAGCTCGAGGACGTCGGGCCCGGTCTCGCGGATGTAGTCGACGAAGTCCTGGAACCCAGCGTTGTCCTCCAAGCCGGCGGACCAGTCGGCGAGCGAGCTGGTCATCCGCTCGAGTCCGCCGGCGAAGTCGGCGGTGAGGGGGCCGAACGCGACCGTGAGGTTGGCGAGGGTGAGGGCAAGGTTGCCGACCGACCGGCCGAAGGACTCCAGCAGCGGTGCGCCGTCGGACTCGATGTAGTCGAAGAACGGCCGCCACTTGTCGCCGGCGAGGGCCTCGCCTGCGTCCGCTGACAGCTCACCCATCGCGGACGCGAGGTTGAACACCAGGAGCCGCAGCTGGGGGAGCAGCGGGAGGAGCTCGGTGATGCCCTCCTCGACGCCGGGGAGGAGGCCCTTTCGCGCGATCATCTGAAGGCCGACGAGCTGGGGCTGGAGGTCGTCGAGGAACTGGACGAAGTGGGCTCCGGCGGGGCCGAGCTTGTCCATCTCGATGCGGAGCTTCTCGGCGTTCGCCTGGGTCGGCTCGAGCTGGTAGGTGTTGAGCGCCTTGAGGGCGTCGCCCATCCCGTTGACAGCGGCGAGC
The DNA here is from genome assembly GCF_039536805.1 of Nocardioides fonticola. NCBI lineage: Bacteria > Bacillati > Actinomycetota > Actinomycetes > Propionibacteriales > Nocardioidaceae > Nocardioides > Nocardioides fonticola. The sequence goes on from NZ_BAAAZH010000023.1 coordinate 51,528, forward strand.
AGCACGCCAACGCCGCCTGCGGCTGCACCGAAGGCTGCGCCGAGTCCGATCACGGCGGGGATGCCGGCGGCGGCGATCGGGACGAGCGCGGGGCCGACGGTGAAAGCGAGGTCGCGGAAGATCCGGACGCGGCCGGAAAGCTGGTCGATCTCCTTCGAGGTGCCCTGGGTGGTCTTCCGCAGCCCACCGAGGCCGTCCTCGGCGTCGACGGCAGCCTTGGCCTGGTCCTTCAGCGCGGCGCGCAGCCGTGCGGCCCGCTCGTCGGCGATCGCCGTCTCGAGGTTGTAGTCCTTGGTGGTGCGCGTGGTCTTGCTCGTCGTCCGGTCGACGTCGACGAGCTGCCCGTCGAGTGAGTCGAGCTCACGCTGCAGCAGCTTCGCGGCCGCGGCCTGCTTGAGGAGTCCACCGGTGAGCTGGTCGTCGAGCTCGATCCGGACAGATTCACGCCTGGTCGCCACGGTGCACCTCCTCTAGGTTGGGCGGATGGACACACTTCGCCAAGGGCTCGGATGGCTGCTGCTGGGCGTCCTGGTGTGCAGCGCCTCGATCGCTCTGAGCAACACAGGTCAGACCGCTGCGATCCTGGTGAGCTCCCTAACAGGCCTGATCGGCCTTGGGTTGATCGTGTTCGGTCTTGGGAAGGTTCTGTGGTTCCTGCTGCGGCCTGCCAAGCGGCCTGACGCCTAAGTCACCCTCCGGCGAGGAACTTGTCCTCGGGGTTGAGGTCGACGGGCGCGGCCCAGATGCTGGCGCCGTCTTCGTAGCGGTAGATCTTTCCGGCGCCGGGGGCGAAGTCCTTGACCCATCCGGAGTAGGTGCCGTCGTGGAACGGCTTCTCGGCGTGGAGGTGGTCGTACATCCGTTGGGCCGCCGCGGCCTCGCGGGTGGCGTAGCAGATCGAGCGCTGGGGGTACCAGCGCTTCGTCGGATCTCCGCACTCCTCGCGCGGTCGACCGCACTGGGGGCAGCTGTCCTGCTCGATCTCCCACCTGGCGATCCACCAGCCACGCTCCTGCTCGGGCAGCGCCATCCAGACCTCGAGGGTCAGGCCCAGCGACGCGGCGATGTCTAGGTCTCGTCGGAGAGTGCCGAGACGCTCGAGGGCAGCACGTCTTTTGGGTCAGAGCCCTCCGCTCGGTTGATCTCGAAGGCGGCGTATACGACCTTCATGTAGTCACCGGGGGCCAGGCTCTCCAGAAACTCGGCGAGGTGGTCGGGGTGGAGCTTCGGCTCGACGATGCACGCCTCGAGGAGGGGCTTGCGCAGCGTGGTGATGTTGGCGCCGAACTCCTGGTCGCTGGGGTGGATGTAGACCAGGCCGTCGTCCCGGGTGATCTCGCGGGGTGGGTGCTCGGCGAGGAGGTCGAACCACTCGGTGGGCTTCATGGCGCCGACGCGGATCAGGACGGTGCGTGCGATCGCTTCGCGGGCGAAGTCCTCGTAGGCCTGGCGGGCTGCGGTGACGTCGGGGTGCTCGCCGCCGAGACGAGGGCGTCCGCCGCCGTGCTCCTGCTGGGCGAGCTCGACCGCCAGGTTGAGTTCGGCGAGCTGGCTGACGTCGTCGCCCTGGAAGATCCGGATGGGCCCAGCCATGCGGCGGCTCACCGTCGGCGGGGTGTTCGGGGTGGGGCTGTCGCTCATGGGGTGGGTGCTCCTTCGTCGACAGGCTCGACAGTGGGCTCGGTGGGGCGGCTGTCGAGACCCGCCCCACCGAGCGTTCAGGTGCCTCAGGCGAGGATGGCGACCTTGAAGGCGGGCTTGCTGGTGATGACGTAGGTGCAGGTCGCGGCGGACTCGGCGAACTCGTCGTCACCGGACTTGACCGGCATGGACGGGCCGAAGGCGACCGGGAAGACGTCGACGAACTGGCCGGCGGCGATGTTGGTGGCCTTCGCGACGGCGAGGCGGTGGACCAGGAAGCCGGTGGTGCCCTCGGGGATCTTCTCCCAGAGCTTGATGCCGTCGGCGCCGGTCGCGGCCTGGGGGTCCATCTGGTAGGTCAGGACGCCGCCGCCGTAGGTGGTGACGCCGATCAGCTGGCCCACCGAGCTCTCGGCGAGGCGCCGGCGGCGGGTGCCGACGTTGGTGTCCTGGGTCGGCGACGGGGCGCCGTCGGCGAAGATCATGTTGGAGAAGTCGAGGGCGGAGGCGCCGGACGCCTCGGCCACGGTGGGCGCGAGGGTGGCCGACGCGATGGTCGGCACGAAGATCCAGTTCTCCGCGAGGTAGACCTTCTTGAACGCGGGGTTCAGCGGCTCGGGCATGTTGCTACTCCTTCAGCTCGGCCGTGCGGCCGCTCGGGGTGGTGGTCTCGACAGGGACTCAGGGGTCGCCCCGGGGCGGGGGCGGGATCAGACCAGCGCGGCGAGCTCGTCGCGGGTCATGGCCTCGGCGGTCTCGGTGTCGAGGTCGCGGTAGATGACCGCCCACTCGACCCACGCGGCCTTCGGGGCGCTCTTCGCCGGCGGCCCGGGAAGGCTCGGTCCCACCGCGTCGCCGTGCTCGTCGTCCTGCTCGTCGCCCTGCTGGTCGTCGTCCTCGGCCGGGGAGCCGCCGACGTGGTGGATCGGCGCGGCCGGCTCGCCGTAGGCGTCGAGCGCCGGCTCGTCGAGCACCTCGAACCGGCCGTGGGGGAGAGACGAGCTCGGGATGGTGATCTGGTGGCCGGTGTCGAGGTCGAGCACGCGGACGAACGGCTCGGTGATCGCCGGGATGCTCTCGGTGGTGTTCTCGGTCATCCGGGGTTCCTTCGGGTCAGAGGACGAACGTCCAGGTGGTGAGCCCCGAGAACCAGTCGTCGTCGGGGCCGATCGCGTCCTCGGACTCGAACCGGAGGACGCCGCTGATGCCGATCACGGAGATCGGGATGCCTTCGCAGGTCGCGACCCGCCTGCGTGCTTCGCGGGCGCCGTCGATGGTGTCGGCGACCGCGCGGGTGGTGACCCGGAAGGCTGTGGAGTCGGTGACCGCGACGCCGAGGCGGCGGGGCGCGTCGCCGGAGTACTTCCTGGTGACCATGACCTCGGTGTAGGCCTTCGGGCGCGCAGCGCCGTCGGGTATGTCGTCGATGTCGAAGGGTCGAGCGTTGGCGGCTGTGAAGGCTGCGATCACCGCGGTGGCGACGTCGGCCTCGGAGGGGCGGCTCACCAGAACCATCCGTCGATGAGGCGGCGGACCTCGCCGACCAGGGCTGGTCCGATGACGTCGGCCGACCGGGCGAGGTCGAGGTGGGGCTTCTGGTTCCTCGAGCCGCCCTCGAAGGACATCTCGCCCTGGGGGCGGCCGATCTCGGGGCCGTACTCGGCGGCGAACACGTTGCCGACCGCGCCGAGGTAGGCGCTGCGCTCTTCCCAGGTGAACGCCTTGGGGTACAGCTTGCCGTGGCTGCCGGCGGAGACCTTCGCGAAGTCCCGGGCGACGCTGTTGCCGGTCTTCGCGGCCTCGCGCACGCAGCCGCGCATTTCGCGGACCGCCTTGGGGCCGATGGCGGCGAGATCGCCGGCGAGATCGCCGATGGTGTGGGTGACGTTCACGCGCACGGCGACCTCCTCAGATCTGGGGCTGGTCGAGCTGGACGACGTCGAGGCGTCGCGCGGTCATCTGCGACTTCGCGGATGTGCCGACGGCCAGCCACCTGGAGCCGACCAGTGCGGGGTCGGTGTCCGGGCCGGGGCGCACCAGGACGTACTCCCAGCCGATGCCGTAGCCGCCGAGCTTGGGTGCGAGCGCGCTGATCGGGAGGTGGAGGCCGCCGACGACGACGATGCGTTCGGTGTCGCCGACGCGCATCGTGCGGGCGCCCGAGTCGCCCTGGCTGGAGGTGCCGGCCAGTCGCCCGACTGTCTCCTCGATGGGCTCGCGGCCGAGGACCGGGAAGCCGTCGGCGTCGGTGGTCTTGCCGGTCGGGCGCTCGACGGAGAACCAGTCGAGCATCCGCGCCTCTGCGGCTCGGCGGCCGGCGAGGATGGCGCTCATTCGGCTGCCAGGCGGGCGGCCCAGTCGGCGAGCATGTCGGCGCTGAAGGCCCCGCTGTTGCCCTGCGGGATCAGCGAGCTGATCTCGTCGTCGCTGATGTAGAGCTCGCCGGCGGATCGGGAGTTGTCGAGGGTGAAGGAGTAGTCGTCGATCGACTCCTGGCGCTTCCCGTCGGGGTTCTTCAGCACCCGGAGTACCGCCGTGGCCAGTACGCGGGTGACCTCGAGTGTCAGGTCGGCGTCGTCGGCCATCAGGGTCTCGAGGTCGGGGAGGCGGCGGGTCAGCATGACCCACGCGTCGCCCAGGAGGGTCTCTCCGACGGTGGTCTCCTGGGTGGTGAGGGGGCGCCAGCGGTTGGCGAGGTCTTCGGTGGTCGCCGGGTTCGGCATGACGCCCCCTCTCCGTTGTCGATCAGGCGTCGACGTCGGTCTCGGCGTCGGCCGGGACCTCGGTGATGCCGTAGTCGTTGATCTCGCGCAGTGCCGCGGCGACCTCGGGGTCGGTCGTGGTGAGGGCGTAGACCTTGGTCTCGCTGTTGCCGGTGGCGTCCTGGTCGAGCTCGAAGCGGACGCCGAGGTCGGCCAGGTCGACGCCGTGGGTGGCCACGAAGCGGATCGGCTCCGCCTCCGCCTCGGCGGCCGCCTGAGCAGCGGCGTCGGCTTCGGCCCTCGCCTTGGCCTCGGCTTCGGCGGCCGCCTGAGCAGCGGCGTCGGCCGAGCTGTCCTGCTTGCGCGCCGCGGCCATCAGCTGAGGTCCTTGATGAGGCCGTGGTAGACCTCGGGGCCGTACTTCAGGCCGACCTCGCCGTAGAGCTGGTACTTCTCCGAGGCGCCGGTCTTGGCCAGCGGCTCGACGAAGAGGTTGCCCTTGCCCGGGACGTCGAGGAACACCGGCTCGCAGACGCCGAGGTTGACGATGCCGATCTGGCCGGCGGGCATCCAGCGGTTCAGCATCACGCCGAAGACACCGAAGTCGGTGACGATGGTGTCGACCGCGACGCCACCGACGTTGCGGGTCTGCGTGGGCTGGTTGAGCGGCGCGGCGGCGTAGAGGTTCGACAGCGCGATCTTCTGCGCGGCGCCGACCATGAAGACCGTGGTGGCCTGGTCGAGCATCGCGCCGGCGGTGAACATCGCCGAGAGCGAGTTGTCGACGATCGCCTTGGTGATCGCGCGGGGCGTGCCGCCGTTGGCGAACACGTTGGTGGTGATCGCCGTCAGCACGCCGCGGGTCTGCCGGGCCGTCGCGTTGTTGGCCGGCTTCTGGTAGACGCCGGAGAGGAACGACTTCTCCAGGTCGATCGCCATGGCGGCGAGCTCCTGGTTGATCTGGAAGGCCAGCTCGTCGCGGATCGGGTTGCTCTCCTCGTTGTTCGAGCCGGACTTGAGTCCGCGCGCGGCCAGCTTGGAGTAGCTGATGTTGATCTGCGCCTGGTGGATCTCGGTCACGTTGGTGACGTTCGACCGGGTCCGCGCGACGGCGGTCGGGGCGTCGGAGCCCTCGACCTGCACGTTGTTCGCGGAGGTGGAGCGCAGGTCGGCGGTCTGCCACTCGAACTCGGTCGAGTCGCAGGTGGAGGCGCCGTTCAGGCCGCCGATGGCGGACAGGAACGGGGTCTCGGACGGGGAGACCTGGAACAGCTCCCCGGTGTAGTTCGGCAGGTTGTACGTGGTTCCCTGCCCGGAGACGGCACCCATGACGGTGCTCCTTTCGGTTGTCGATTCCCGGGCAGGCGCGTGCCCGCACGGTGTTGGTTACGCGTTGGTGGTGGCGTTGCTGAGCGTCAGGAGCTGGTCGGCCTTCAGTGCGGCCGCCTTCTTCCAGTCGCCGTTCGCGGCCGCCTGGGCCGCGAGCTCCTCGGCAGTGGGCGGCTTGGTGGCCGCGCCCTGCCCGGGGTTGGGGGCCGGCGTGCGCGCGCCGGCGACCGCGGCGAGCCGCGAGTTGGTTCCGACCGCCGACTTGATCGCCTCGGTGATCGCGGCGGTGTCGGTCGGGTCGATGGTGGAGAGCGACGCCAGGAAGCTCGCGGAGTCCAGCAGAGCGGCGGGGTCGCCTCCTGCTTCGGCGGCGGACCGGTAGACCGCGAGCTCGACTCGCGCCTGCCGTGCCTCCGCCTGCGAGGAGCTCACCTGCTCGGTGAGCTTCGCGGGGTCGACGGGCTCATCGTCCTTCACGAGCCCCAGTGCCTTGCCGATGGACTGCGCCAGCTCGGCGCGCGCTTCCTCGGCGGCCTTCGCCTTCGCGTTGGTGCGCTCGGCGGCGTTCTCGCGGCGCAGGCGCTCGATCTCGGCGCGCGCCGCGGCGGGGTCCTCCCACGGGTCGGTCTTCGGGGCCGGGGCACCGGCGGGAGCGCCGGCCGGCGGCGTCGTCCCGGCGGACTGGTCGCCGGCGGGCGGGGCCGCGGCGGCCCCTCCGGTGGGCGGAGTGTCGCCGGCGGCCGGGGGCTCGTCGACGAAGCGGATCCGGGCGCGGTGGGCGATCGGAGAGAGGGGACGGTTCATGGTGCTGCCCTCCTGGGGCTGGTGGTGTCCCGCTTCTAGCGGGGTGCCTGGTCGCCTAGTGCGAGCAGGCGAGACTGGATGCGCGCGATCTGCTTGGTCCGGTAGTCGCTGTCGGGGAGCGCTTCGATGACAGCGAGCTGGTGGCGCAGCTGCGCGGGGGTGAGGAACTCGAAGCCGAGCCGCTGGCCCTGGACCTGCGTCGGTGACTTCGCGCGGGCCCGGTCGCTCACGCGGGGCCGGCGGGCGCCGTCCGTGCGTCCCTCGATGCGGCGGCGGAACTCATTGCGGGCGTCGGCGCCCCGGAAGCCTTCGTCGGCGATCTGCTGGTAGAGCGCTGCGTCGGCGCGGACCTGGGCGGTCGGCTCGTAGGAGGAGCCGATCCACGGTTCCGCGGTGCACTGGCAGGTGCCGCCGCGGCCGTTGATCGGGACGTGGGCACGGAAGTCGACGGTGTCCTTGGTGTACACCGGTCCCCTCGAGGCTAGGAGACGGCAGAACGAGCACGCCGTCGGGCGGGCGATCCGCGCCCATCCCTTCGCCTCGCGGTCGTCGTTGATCGAGGCCAGGAGCTCTCCGAACGCCGCATCGGCGACGGTGGAACGAGCTGCTCCCTCGATCTCTGCGGCGATCTGGTTCGCGACGTCCGCGAGGTAGACGTCGTCGACGACGGCGTCGAGCGACGCGAGCAGTTCGGCCGCCATGTCGTCGAGCCGGGCTTCGACGTCGGCGAGGGTCGGCGGATCCACAACGGGGGCCCGGAACGGGGTCGCGCCCGGGAGGACGTCGGCACGGAAGGCCTCGTAGTAGTCGGCGGCCAGGCTCACCGCGGCCTGGGAGTTCTGGACCGCGATCGCTGAAGCTGCTGGGCGGATGACCTCGAACGACGCTGCGAGCCTCGCTGGGTTGGCGGAAGCCCACAGGGACCGCACTGCATTCGCGGTGAGCGTCAGCAGGCCCGCATGGGTGACGTAAAACTGAGCGGTGACCGGGCGCCGGTCAGGCAGTCGGAGTGCCACTGGGGCCCTGGAGGCTGGTCACGGCGTCGGCGATCTTCTGGGCGATCTGCTGACCCTCTTCGCGCTTGCGGTCATCTGCGAGCCGCTGACGCTGCACTGCGTTCCAGCCGAGCTTCTTGAGGGTGACGTCGGAGGTGGCCGGGATGGAGCCGGCCGCGATCTGCTTGGTGATCGCATCCGAGACGGTCGCGATGGCCGGCTCTTCCACGTCAGCCCAGTCGGTGATGACCGACCCGTAGGCGTCCGGGAGCTCCCCACCACTCGCGAACCGGACCGCCATCCTCATGACGCTGCCGAGCGCGACGCCGGCTTCGCGCTGCTGCGACCGCGCTCGACGGTTCCGGCGCGCCTCGGTGGCGTTGATCGAGTCCGCCGAGATCGGGTTCCCGTCGGTGTACAGGCCGATGTCCTGCGGCGGGGCGAGGACCTCGGATGCCGCGCGGGCTGCCGCCGAGTCGAGGAGCTTGGTGAAGGTCGAGGGGTCGTACACCGTGAGCTGCTTCAGGTCGGGCAGCTCTCCGTCCTCATCACGCTCCAGGCCGAGGACGCGGGTGATGTAGGTCTCCCAAGCGGTCTTCTTCTTGCCATCGGCACCGACGAAGCTCGACTCGGCAGCTCCCAGGAGCACCATCCGTGGCGCCGAGTACAGCTCGCGAGCGACCTCGAGACCCAGAAGGCTTCGACAGGTCGAGTCGATGGTGGTGCGGAGGGCGTAGGTGATCGACGACCGGCCCGCGCGGTTGTTCGAGCGGGCCCGGTTGGGCTGCCGGATGAGGGGGACGTAGCCGAAGCCGTGCATGTCGCGCCAGATGACTTCCCAGGCGCCGGCGTCGTTCAGGCCGAGGTGGATCGTCTGGTCGGGGACCGCGAAGGTCGCCTTCCGGACCCCGGCTTCGTCCTCGTACTCCGAGAAGACGGCGCGCGCGACGCGACCGGATGCGTCCCACAGCACGCTGGTGGTGAGCGGGGACTCCACCGTGACGACCGGGAGCCCGCCTCCTTCGCGGGACCCCACCATCCAGTACGCCGAGCCGAGGGAGAGCGCGTCGGTGAACGCGACGGGGAGTTCCGCCTCGATGCCGTTGACGTCGGCGATCTCGGTCAGCAAGGGGTCGGCGTCGGTGCCGGAGGGCAGCCGGAAGCAGTCGATGGCGTGCCGCTCGACGTAGGGGTCCACGGCGAGCGCGGCCCAACCGACCGCGGTCTTGATGACCCTCTCGACCTCGATCGGGACCGCGATGCGGAGGTTCTGCACGATCTGGGTGCCGAGGTAGTAGGCCTCGGAGAGCTCCATGGCCTCTCGCTCGCCGGTCGCGGTCGCCGAGAGCCTGGTGCGCTGGATGAGGTTGCGCTCGGCGTCGCTGAGCCCGATCAGAGGAAGGGCGGGGGCGAAGCCACTGGTGAACAGCACGTCGGTCGCCTCCTTCCCAGGGGTCTACTCGTGCACGACTACCCGGCCCTTGCCGGGAGACTTCGGGCGGGACATGGTCACGAGGCGCCACAGCATGCGGCCACCGATCCAGCAGACGGCGAGGTCGATCTTCCGAGGCGAGGAACGGTTCTCCTTGCCGACCGTGACCCCGAACCTGCCCTCACGGCGCTTCGCGTTCTTCGCGTGCCGCCGCAGCGTCCCGCCGCCGTGGTGGGGCGCACGGCCCTCGCGGAGGTCGTCGGCGAGCTGGGTGACGGCCGGCTGGAACAGCTGCTGTGCGGCGGTCGTGGTCATGTCGAACGCCACCGCGTGCGCCTTCGGGCCGGTCTTCACCGGCCAGAACTTCTTGTCGAGGCGCCGGTGGTATCGGCGGTGCCAGTCGTCGACCAGCGGCCACCAGAACCGGTCCTCCTCGACCTGGTCGTCGGCCTTCGCGTGCGATGGGTCGAACCAGAACGCGACGACCTTCAGCTTGTCGAACGCGACGGTCACCGCGGCATCCAGCGCGGCGCGGTCGACCAGCTGCCCGTCAGCCGGGTGCTGGTGGTGCAGCGTGAACGCCATGCCGTCCGAGACCCGGATGGCCACCAGTCCTGTGTCGTCGCCCGACTTCGAGCCGTCTCCGAACAGGACCACCCGCTCACCGTCGGCGAGCTTCTCCTCCGGCCGCCGGTTCTCCGGCGAGTCGACCCACCGGGGGTCGACCCACGCGTCCTCGGCGCCGGTGATCTGGTTGTACCACTTGCGTCGGGACTCGCTCGTGGAGTTGTCGGGGTTGAGGATCGACTTCACGATGCGGCCGTTCGGGCGCGTGTCGAGCCAGGTCGCGTCGCCGGCAACCGACCGGACCACGTCGGGTGCGTCCTTCGCGGTCAGCGGCGCTTCCGGCGGGGCCTCCAGGGAGTCCCAGCACACGCCGTTGGCGGTCGGGTCGATCCCGGCGGCCTCGAGGTCGTCGTAGTTGACGCGCGCACGCTCGGCGACGGAGTCCCGGCCGGGGCGGTAGGCGTTGAAGATGTCGAGGATCCGCGCCGGCGCACCGAGCTCGGCCTTCGCGGCGTTGCCCTCCAGGGCCTCGACCATCTCGTGGCCGCCGTTGCCGGAGATCCAGTTCTGGATCTCAGCCCGGATGACCTGCTTGGGCCGGCCGCCCTCGATCGCGAGCACCGAATTGGTGACCGCCTCGATCTGGCGCCGGTCGCCGTCGGACCAGACGTTCTGCTTCCCGATCTGGATGCCGTAGTGGTCCCGGGTCTCCTGGGGGATCAAGCCCGGGAACAGCTTCATCGTGTTCTTCGTCTGCTCGAGCGCCACCGCGAGGATCTGCGTCCACGCTTCCTGGTCGCTGCGGCCGACCGGGCGGTCGCCGTCCCAGTGGTCGAAGACGATCGGCGCGTGGAGCGAGCCGGCCGCGATGCCGGACGCGGTCGGATCCTTGCCCCACCCCTTGAGGCGCTGCAGCCGGTAGGTGTGGAAGAGGGAGTCGCCGTGCGTGTCGACGGCGTAGTACCAGAGCAGCATCCGTGCCTGCTCGGCCGTCCAGGTCCACGGCTTCCCGCCCCTGCCGGTCAGCCAGTAGCCGGTCCAGGAGAGGAACCCCCAGCCGAGCGTGGCCTCCGGGAGGAGCCACCCGGACTCGTCGTCCCACTGCCAGGTTGGGCCGATCTTGATCGGCTCCCAGACGAGGTCTGTCGGCGGCGTAGTGCGGTCCAGTAGGTCGCGGTACCAGCGCTCGATCTCGGCGTACTCGGCCGCGCGCGAGGGATGGAAGGCGGGGCCGGCGTCACGCGCCTGCGCCATGAGCCTGGGCCCATCGCGACTGCGCGGCGTCGCGCTGCTGGTTGCGACGTCCGGTGCCCCCGGTCTCGCCGGCGGCCGGCATGTCGGGGAGCTTCAGCTTCGCGAGCTGCGTGGAGAGGTGCGCCTCGTGGTTGCGGATCTCCGCGATGAGCGGGTGGATGACGTCCTGCCCCATCGACCCGCGCGTCAGGAACGGGCGGCCGAGGTCGGCGTGCGCCTTCTCGAGCTCGGCGAGACGGTCCGCTGTCTTCGCCGCGCGGGCCAGGACCGCGAGCTCGTCGACGCGGAGCGTGTACTTCGCGACGACGTCGTTCCACAGCTTCCGGCCGGCGGGGCGGAGGCCCGTGGGTGCCTTCGGGTGGGTGGGTGCTGCCATGGTCGCCCTCCTGGGGCTCGGCGGTGAGCCGCGCCTGGCGGCCTGAAAAAACGGGGTGCGGGGCGCACGCAGGATTCGGCCCGCTAGCGCCCTCGGTCCTCTAGGCAGGGGGGTGGGGGTGCCCCCGGGTGGTCCTCGCGGGGCAGCCGGAGAGCCGCTCTGCGAGCGGCTGCAGCGGCCTGTGCCTCGTGCTGGGTCTTGCGGGCGTGGCACTCGGCGGAGAGCCACCGAAGGTTGCCGAGCCGGTGGTCGTCGCCGCGCTGGTCGTGGTCGCAGTCAGATCCAGGGCCAGGACAGTGCTCGACGTGCCAGCGCGGTTCGCCTGCCAGGCTGATGCCTTCGCACCGTCCTCCTGCGCGTCGCCGCGTGGCAGCGACGCGCTTGGGCCAGTCGCTCGGAAGCCGGGAGCGGCGATCGCTGCTCGACCAGCTCATCGTGACCGGTGGCCAGGTCGAGCCACTGAGCAGCCCCGCCCGTGGCTCGACCTGGAGACGAAGAAACCCCGGCGTCCTGAGGGCCCGGGGCGTGGTGTGGATACACGTGATCCGCTGGCATGGATGTTAGAACACGCGGCCTCGCGGGTCAGGACGACGTGGTCACGTCGGCGTGTCGGGCAGCCTTCCGGGCCTTGCGGGCGAGGTAGGCCTGGGCGAGCGGCTCGAGCTCGGAGAGGCGCCACAGCAGCACGTGACCGCCGGGTGCAGCGGCCGGGAGCGCGCCGGCGGGGAGTGCTCTGCGGGTGTGGCGCCAGCTGCGGATGACGCCGGCCGGCACGCCGAGCACCTCGGCGGCCTGGTCGGTGGTGTGGAGCCCGTCGGGCGGGTGAACCGTCACGGTCCGATTGTCCCTGCCTTCTCACTCGTCGTCTCCCTTCTGGTGGCGATCGGGGACGCCGCTGGTGGAGTGGTGAACGCAGCCGCGTGGCGCGTCGTGGGGTGTGGTGTTGAGGCACGGTCCGGGGCCGGTGGCCGATGGGCAGGCGAACGGCGTGGGCTGGTGGTCGTGCCGGGCGGGCCGCCAGGCGAGGACCTCGCGGACGTCGAGGACACCGGCTCGGCTGGGGTGCGGGTCGTGCCACAGCACGCCGTCGCGGTAGAGCACCTGGTGGTGGACGCCGCGCTCGGACATCCCGGCGACGAAGACGACCTCGCCCGGCTCTGCGTCGGTGACCTCGTCGAGCTCGACCACCCAGAGCCCGCGGGAGGCCATGAAGCCGAGCAGCATGTACCACCAGCCGGTGGATCCCTCGCTGCCGTCGGTGGTCGCGCCTCCGTCGTACTCGATGAAGTGCGGGACGGCGTCGAGCGGGATGCCGAAGTAGGTGGCGACACAGGCCGCGACACAGTTGCCGAGGCGCTTCGGGTCCCCGGCGAGGATCGTCTGGTCGACGCGGCTCACGGGGTCACCTCGCGCCACGGGGTGACGAGGCGGACCAGGCTCGGCGTTCCTGCGCGGCCGGTCAGGGTGAACCAGGCACCGCACCCGTGGCAGCGGTACGGCTCCGCAACCGCACCTGCCCCGACTGCGGTGTGCGCCCCCTGATACCCGGGCGCGCGGCACCGGTCGGTGTGACCATCGACCACACGGCGGCCCTGGTGGCGCTCCTCCTCCAGCCCGAGCGCCTTGATGATCTCGGCGGCGACGTGGGCGGCGTGCTCGCGCTCGGCCCGCCGCTGGAGGCTGATCCAGGGGTAGGTCCAGTTGCAACCTTCGGCTCGGCAGCGGTAGTCCTCCATGGACACGGAGTCTCCGAAGGCGTGTTGGTAGGCCACCTCGGCTGCTGTCTCCACGGCCTGCTCGATGGCGCTCACTGGCCGCCCTCCTTGAACGGGCCGAGGCCGAGCACGACGTGGCCGGGCTGGATGCCGCCGAACCGCGGGTCGCCTGCGTAGACGTAGGTGACCGTGCGCCGCACGAACCGGACGGCCGGGCAGTCGGGGCAGAGCGGCTGGCGATCGCAGGGTGCGGCGCCGTAGGGGTCGGGCTTGTACTCCCAGAGCACGAGCGTGTCGCCGCGCTGGAATCCCCGGTCGTTGCGGCGGACCTCGAAGGTCTTCGATCCGTCGGCCAGGGCGTCGAAGTAGGGCGGCTGCACCTTCAGGATGTGCTCGCTCATGAGTCCCTCCCGAGGATGCCGCGGGCGACGCGCAGCTGAGCGCTGGTCGTGGGGATGGGTCGTTCATCGAAGGTCTGAACGAGTTCCTCGGCGGTCGCGGCGAGCTCGAGCCAGTCCGCCAGCGCCAGCCCGACCCCGGGGTGCATCGTGGCGATGTAGGCGGAGAGTCGCGACGTGCCCGCGTCGAAGCCACATTCGGGGTCGGTGTCGACGAAGGACCCCTCTGACTTCCAGGGCCGGCCGTCGTCGGCGTCAGCGGCCAGCTCCCGCAGCACCGCGGCGGCCTCGCGGAGCAGGTCGGCGCTCATCGGCGGGCCTTGTCGCGTTCGTCGGAGCGGATGACGGCTTCCCAGCACTCGCCGCATCCGACGCCGCCGGGGCGGCCGGGGTGGTGCTTGGAGTGGCCGTTGCGGGTGCAGAGGAGGGAGACGGCTTCGGCGAGGGGGTGGCTCCAGGCGAGGTGGGCGGCGGAGGCCTTGCCGGCGGCGCCGGGGCGGGCGATGCCGCCCTGTTCGCGGCCGAGCTTGGTGGCTCGGGTGAGGGAGAGGGTGCCGGCGCGGACGGCGGCCTGTTGGGGTGGGGTGAGGGAGAGCAGCGCGAGGCGGGCGGAGATGTAGGGCTGGGACTTGGAGACGCGGGCGGCGAGGTCGGCGTCGGTGGCGTTGTCGAGGCGCTTGAGGCGTGCGAGGGCGCGGGCTTCCTCGATGGGGTCGAGGCCGAGGCGTTGGCCGTTCTCCATGATCATCGCGGCGAGGACGTCGTCGGGGTCCATGTCGGCGCGGATGATGCAGGGGATCCGGGTGAGGCCGGCGAGGCGTGCGGCGGCGTGGCGGCGGTGGCCCATGACGAGGACCAGGTGGCCGTCGTGGCGGCGGGCGACGACGGGTTGGAGTACTCCCTGGTCGGCGATCGAGCGGGCGAGCTCGGTGAGGTCGCCGAGCTCGTCGCGGACGTTGTCGGGGTCGGGGTGGAGTTCGTCGAGGGGGACGTCGACGAGCTGCTGGTCGGTGGCGTTCGGGGTGGCGTCCGGGGTGGCGTTCGGGGTGGCGGCGAGGGGTGCGAGCTGGTTGGCGCGGTCGGGGTCGAGGCCGCGTTCGAGGATCTCGGCGGCCTTCCGCATGGACTCGATGCGGGGCCAGCCGTGGGCCTGGACGATCTCCTTGACCTGCTCGATGGTCAGGCGGCGGTTGGCGGCGATGGTGGGCAGGGCGAGTGGGCGTGCGTTCTGGGCGATCGCGGCGCGGAGCACGTCGGCCTTCTGCTGCCGGGTCAGCGCGGTGGTGGTGGTCATGGGCGGGTTCCTGTCGGGGGTGAGGGTGGTGCTCGGGGTCAGTGGCCGGCGGTGTCGGGGCCGGTCGTGGTGTCGGTGATGGG